>JBHLMB010000058.1:7072-9307 GCA_048938565.1 Promethearchaeota archaeon
GTAGGGCTTTTTCAATCTTCCATTTTTTAAAAATCTCTGTTTCTAACAACTTGTTTGCTGAGAAGATAGTAGATAGAGATTTTGGAAAAATAAATTTTGGAATAAGGGGATACTTTTCAAAATCAACGCTGAAATCAAAAAAAAGGTTTTTAAAATGAACGATAATCTTCCTCTTGTAGGGATTGTCATCTAACATGTAATTCTCGTATTTTTCTTGAATTAATTGTGCTTCCTTTTCCAAGATTGAAATGTGATGGTTTATTTCGTTTCTAATCAGGTTGTTCAAACGAAGAATAATTTTTTTTGGATTTAGTAGACCATCGTCGTCAAAATCTGGTTCAATAAGTATATCATTGAAATCAACCTCTGTCTCAATGGGAGTCGTAATTTTTAGCAAGGGCGCGCCATAATTTATGACATCATACTTAGTAAAAAAGAGAACCTCTATATAGGAGCGCTTGTAAATTAAATCGAGGATAGTCGCAATACCAAATGTTTTTTCTTTAAAAACCATCCAATAATTTCTCGAATATCTTATTGCTTCTACTATCTTCGATCGAAGCACTTCTAATTCCTTTTTTCGCTCAAAACTTTCCATTGTCATAATATACTCCCCAACGGTATCTCTAATTCGTCTAAAGGAATATTCATTGCCCTATAACGGAAATATTCCTCCATTTTACTGTCTGTTTGTTTCATTTCAAGAATGGCATCCAATCCAAATTCTAATTCAATCCTACTCCGTAATTCTCGTATATTTAACTCTGAAAGAATGGAAAATTCCATCCCAGCTTTGTTTTCCAACGCCTTGTTGATGCCTCGAATTGATTCTAGCCTTTCTACCGCATTCTCTTCCGATTTTTTAAATATTAATCCTACTGTCCTTCCGCTTCCAGGTAACTGTCGTAATAATTCTTTTGGAGGGCCAAAATCTATAAGTCCTCTCCCTCTCCCAAATATAGCAACTTTATGACAAAAGCGCGATTCTTCGGGATAATGGGTAATTATAATAAGGGTCGTATTAAATTCTTCGTTTATTCTCGTGAGGGCGTGCCATAAATTTTCTCGAACCACGGGATCCAATCCTGAAGTAGGTTCGTCCATCCACACGATTATTGGGTCGTGGATTAATCCTATTGCGATGCTTACCCTTCGTTTTTGACCTCCAGAGAGGCTTTTTACCTGTTCATGCATTTTATCCTCAATTTCCAAGCTTCTCAGAATTCTTTTAGCTTTTCTTTTAATTTCTCTTTCGGATAAACCGTATTGTCTTCCAAAATATAGGATATTTTGGTATGTTGTAAAGTCTAGATAAATCTTGCTTAAATCTTGGGGGACATAGCCGTAGATAGGTCTCATTTTTTTTGATTTTTTTTTGACATTCATGCCATATACCTGATTTGTACCCTTAAACTTTCTCATACCAAGCAAACTTTTAACAAATGTAGATTTTCCCGCTCCACTTTCTCCCAAAACGCCTAATATCTCACCGTGTTCTAGAGTTAGGGACATTGAATTGACAATCAATTTTCTTCCAGCAAAGATGCTCAGATTTTCGCAATGAATCGCAGGAAACCTTTGAAGGTAAGAAAGTTCCATTTTTTGTCCAAATCCCAGCTTTTCTTTTATTCTTCTCAGGAGTATAATATCTACATAAGAGCTTGCTTTTAATAAAATAAATCCTGCAATTGCTGCGAATTCAATAAGCAGAATTCTAATAAAAAGAATCGTCCAGGGTTCTGGATCAAAAGCCCTATCGTACCTTAAATCGTCAATAATAATCATTCCATATACTGTATTTCTTAAATCACCTCCAAATCCTTGCATATCTCCCACACCACCAGTTTTTTCGTCAACACATAAGACAAACCAGCCCAAGAACGCCCAAATATCGTTAGGTTGGTAAGCAAAATCATACAATCCTTTTGCTGCTAGGTATGTAACTAAGAAGAAAGAAACCGAAATTCCTAACATTGAAAGCGTCGGCATTGGAGAAAAACTCCCATCAGGATTTTGAGCGTTTTTCAAGAAGGTAATGGCAGATATTTTCGATATAGGTTCTGTATCAAACAAGTAAAATATGTGCAAGGCATAATAAGTTGATATTATATCGCTATATGTCAATCCCAAAAACATTCCAAATCCGCCATCTGCATTCTGACAGGACCTGATCCAATGTGTTAAATTATTTAAATCAATTAGATTCAAAGCATCTAAAATTTCCAAAGAAATTAA
>JBHLMB010000059.1:0-2613 GCA_048938565.1 Promethearchaeota archaeon
TTGACATCTTTTTATCAACAATTTTATCTTTTTAACTATGTATAATACTATATTTCAATTCTATAAAATCTTAATTGATTTTAAGTTTTTAAGGCTTCAATTAGTTCGGAAATTTGCTCTCCTGTTTTTGCACTTGTTTTAAAAATCTGTAAATTTGGATTGATTTGCCTTGCATCGTTTACCATTTCGTTTATGTCCACATCCAAATAGTCTTTAAGATCGACTTTATTGATTACGGCAATATCCGAGAATTTAAACAGCATTGGATGCTTCTTTACGACGTGGGCGCCCTCAGTGATACTCACGATAACAATACGCTTTTCAGCCCCTAATATAAAATCAGAAGGGCATATGAGATTTCCTACATTTTCAATGAATAAAATATCATAGTCTCCTAAATCGATATTTTTAATGACTTGAGATATATGATACGAATTCAGCGCACATTCCCTACCCGTATTGATTTGTATGGTTTTAGCGCCGTGCTTTTCTATTCTATCGGCATCTACTCTCGTGGCGACATCTCCGTTAATTACAAGGATCCTCTTTTTTTTCGATAAGTTTTCACAAATTTTTTCAAGGATTGCGGTCTTTCCAGCACCAATTGCTCCTACGATATCAAAGGATTTGATTTGTTTTTCTTGAAATATTTTATTATTTTCAGAAGCTAATTTGTCGTTGTTTTCTATTAGATCTTCGTTAAGTTCTACAATTCTCGAAATTTCTTCTTTTTCTGACATATTGCTAAAAGTGGTTTTTTAAAAATTTCCCTTGGAAATATAATTTAGAAAATGAAATTTAGTTGATAATTTTTACGAAAATGTTTTTCATAATTTTATCTTACCACGCACAACGAGATAAGCTGCGATTAATCCCCCAAGATCAGGCAAGTAGATGACAAAAACGGAAGGATCGCCATATACCAAAAATAGTAATAGCGCTGGCCCTACTATCAATAATACTATTATGATTAAAAAGGTTTTTGCCCTCATTCTCATCGGAAGAAATCCTACCATTCCTGTTACCTGTTGGTTTAATAATGGGAGGATGGATAACGAAATTAATCCAATTATGGCCGCGTTAGCGCAACTCGAAGGGAGCAAAACGGCATCTTCAACGCGATGGGGATATACATACACTGCAAAAGGTAAATTGAGCAATGCGTATAGTAGCATCTTAAATCCAACGCAAAGAAAATAAAATTTAATGAAAAAAACTGCTCCTCGTTGCATCTCAATGAGCTTCCCCATAAACCATAAAAAGTAGATCATGATAAAGAGAAAGAAAAATCCAAATAAATCATGGATGTCGTACACAAAAGGAGATGTACAAGCCCTCCATATGTATAGTCCGATGATGTTTTCGCTTAATTTTGGAATGTTTGGATAATCACTCTCTAAAAGTAATCGAGAGTATTCGATAATGGAAAATACGACTATCATGAGAATAATAAAGAGAGTTGCGGTTCCCTGAGCTCTTGGTCCCTGAGAAAAACTCCTTCTTCGAGTATATGATCTTTGTGTCCTCTTTCTCTCTTTTTCTTGCCGTTTCAAATATTTTTTTAATTGTTTAGGCTTAGTGTACGAATAGTCTTGATATTTTTGGGCAATTCTTTCACTTGAACGATGTGACACTTTTGATTCCGTAGGGACGACAGGCGTATGTTTTAAATCAAAAGAACATTCGTGGTTCTCTGGTAATCTATGTTGCTTGCAAAATGTAAACCCGCAATAATTACATTTAAATGGAAGATATCCGATTTCATCATTACAATATTGGCATTTTGGCATGTTATTTCACTTGAAAATATCTATTTCTTGGATCGGCAATTATTTGAATATTATTTGATATAAGTATTCTCGTTCTATAAGTACTATTATTAATTGTAATTTTTTAGTTTCACCATTTTAGAAAAAAATAGAATATTTTGTGTAGTTAACGAATCCATAATAGTTCTTGAAGGTTTGGTACATACACCATAATATAAGTAATGGCGAGTAATGTTATTAGAGAGATTAGCAAGCTAAAATATACTGTTTTATTCCATCTAAAGATATTTTGACCATCCAAAATCCCTAAAGGAATCATGTTAAACGCTCCTAACATAAAATTTATGCTTGCTGCACTGGCAATGAATAAATTTAGTGGGTAAATGGGTAAAAACAATGCGATAACCAATAATATTATCCCATAAACCAGGTTCACTGATGGTCCTGCGGCCTTACATCGTCCCGTCTCCTTACTTATTTTATCCAATCCCAATACGACAACAGCTCCAGGGAGTGCGAAAGTAGGTGCGGGAATGCTTGAATCCAAAAACGATAATCCTAGAGCAATACTAATAACCGTCAAGCCCATTCCTAATGTAAGAAGCCGAAATTTTGTTTGAAATTTATAATGTTTCGCAACTTGTCTATGCCCTAACTCGTGAAATAAGAAAGCAGTTGTGTAAAATCCCGCTAGCATTAAGAGATAGGACCAGCCATTATCCAGGTTTAATAATTGCTCGTCGTAAAAAGCGATCAATCCAAGAACAAAGATTAGACCGCAACCGACAAAGCCTCCCCGAGCGCTTCCAGATGAAAGTCCTTAGCCTTTCAAGGATTTTTCAGT
>JBHLMB010000059.1:2623-9282 GCA_048938565.1 Promethearchaeota archaeon
GGTTTAATAATTGCTCGTCGTAAAAAGCGATTAATCCAACAATGAAGATTAAGGCACACCCCACAACTAAATGTATGAATTCTGATTTGTAAGGAAGTAATATTCCCTTAAAATTTATTCCAGATCCTGGAGAAAATGCGTCTTCAGGAATGGATTTTTCTTGTCTATACCAAGTATAAGTTCCATCCGTTGTTCCTCTTACCACATTGGAAGATGTTGTCGTTTGATATTGCTGTACTTGATGATAACGCACATCAGAACCCAAAAAGGTTTCATTTTCGATTACAGGTTGATATGGCCGATGTAATGCTTCTTCTTTAAAAATATTACAATTATGATCAGATGGATTTTTGTGCAAAGAACAATAGCTTTTTCCACATCCTTCACAGGTATATACTTCAGGTTTCTCTTCAAAACAAAGGTAACATCTTGGCATACTTTATTCTACTTTTTTTTATACAGGATAGCATTATCAAGTTCATCAATATTAATAAAATTGTTTAAATATAAATTTATTTCAATGTGTTGACTATTCTTCAATTGTTGAGATATAATGGATGAAATAATTTTGCTCAAAGCACAATCTAATTAAACCATACACAATTTTTATATTTACTCACACATACATAGAATGGGAAAAAAAATGGGAAAGAAAACTATATATTGTGATGTCTGTGATCAAAATGTGTCCTTAAGACGTAAGCAATTTGAGCATAAGTACCACGAGATATTATGCCTTACAATGATAGTAACTTTTGGCATGTCGTATCTTATATTAAGATACATAAAAAGGAAAGATACATGTCCTAATTGTCAAACTCGATTTGATCTGGATAATTTACCCGTTCCCAAATTATGAGTTATTCGCTATCTTAATCTTCATAACCTCCTTGCACCTCGGGCATTTTTTATCTTCTTCATTGAGATGCCTTTTCATCATAATTTTTTGATAGTTACATTTTTTTTTTGGACAAGAAAGGATATATTTCTTGAAACTCTCAATTTTTTGTTTTTTCTTGACTTCTTTCTTTTTTTTTTCGGTTTTTTCTTGTTTCTTCTTTTCTGGGTTTACCCATTTATCTAAACTCAAGATTATTTCCTTCGCTTTTATATAAATTGAGGTTTATAACTATATCTTGTTATATAAAAAAAGAAATAAAAATAATAATGTTTATTGTATTGAAGAGAGTATCAGAATACTTGGATTTTTCCAGCAATTAGCCTTTCTCTAAGATCAATTATGCTTTCCTTGCTCAATTTAACAGCGCTAACTTCTTCTGCAATTTTCTTAATGCTATTAAAGTCAACATTATCTGCTGGAATAAGGCTAATCGAATTTACCCAAGGTTCTGTTATTGGCCTTCCAATTTGAGAAAGGAGCTTAACATGTGCTTCTATGATATCTCCTTGGCCTTTTTCGATAATTTCTCTTGCGATTTCAGTACTAAGCACGTTGTAAATCTTTCCCACATGGTTAATTGGATTTTTTCCACATACGGCTTCTAAACTCATCGTCCTGCAAGGTGTAATTAACCCATTGCTCCTATTTCCCCGTCCTACTTCTCCGTCATCTCCGGCTTCTGCGGAAGTCCCTGTGACGGTTAGATAAAGCAGATCCGCTTGGATATTATCTCCAACATTTACAGCACAAGAAATCTCTCTTTCAGGAATGATCTTTGCAGCTAAGTCTAAAACAGCGTCTTTCATTTGATTAGTCGCGTTGATATATTCGTCTTTATCGTTGCAATACTTACTCACCATAGCACCACAAATAGTAATGCCCACATCGTTTTGTAATCGATTGACCATTACCTTGATGTCTTCCCCTGAAGCAGGGCATTTATCCTTAAAAGCATCAGAATTCAACATTTTCTCTGCTTCAAGAGCTATTTTCTCAACATCAGAATAAGGTGCATATCCCACTCCAAAACTCGTATCATTAGCTAGGGGAACGCTTTCCATTGCATCAGATTCTTCAAACACGCCCGTTAAATCAATTGATCCGGGTCGAACAGCGTAATCGAATTGGATGTGCTGATTAGAATTCACATCAATATTTCTAAATACATCTGAAACCACTTGTCGGCAAGCATCTAAGCAAATCGTTGCAACGGGAATATATTCTACCTTATTTTCTTTCATTATTTGGTTGATTGCCCTTCCCACGATGAGAAAATACTCGGGCTCAATGATCAAACCCCCTCCAAGCTCGGGCTTGGATATACCACCAACTAATGCTGCTTTATCAACATTGTGATGGTAATAACGTCCAAAAGTCTCGAAGTAATACTTGCATAACGCCCTAGAGCACGCATCTGCGGCAGCATCACAGATGGAATCTGGATGTCCTACTCCTTTTCTTTCTACGATTTCTGGAAAATCGGATTTTTCGATAGGATCAAACTTTGCTCTATCAATTTTTAACATTTAATCCACTTCTTTGATTCAAAGTTCGTTTAAATATTATTTTTTAAATTAATCATATCTTAAAAAAAATGTTATTTTAGATAATAACAGTTGGAAACGATGACATGTTATGAATCTTGATGATTTAACCTGATTTTTTAGAAGGTTGGAATAAAAGTTTTCAATTACGATCAAACATAAAAAGAATAAGTAATATTTTTCTATTAGATGCAATTTTGAAGTAACGGGAAAGTGCTAGAAGAAAATATTATTAAATCTGTCGATAATTTGCTTAAAAAGGCTAACTACGAAACCTTCTCATTTTTTGATAAGAATAAGTTTTTTTTTGATTTGTTAGTTAAAAAGGATAATTCAATTCTTTTGATAAAAGTTTTTTCAAATATCGACAATCTAAACGAAGACGTAATTAATGGAATTAAATTGATGTCTAATTTATTACAATCAAAACCCATTTTAATTGGTGTTAAGAATCGATACCAAAAACTTGATGATAATACCATTTATGTTAGAAACGAGTTGCCTTTCATTACTTATAACACCTTAGAAAACATAATCACTAATAATGAATTTCCTTATGTTCTTGCCAGGAGAGGTGGGGGCGTAATTTTCTTGGATGGAGCTAAAGTAAAGGAATTACGTGAAAAAAAAAGTATTTCAAGGAAAGAATTATCAGAAAAATTACAAATTACGAAAAGGACGGTCTGTTCTTACGAAAACGAAAACATGCGCCCTTCCCAGACTATTGCAGAAAAATTATTAAATGTTTTAGAAGATGAAAATAAGTCAATATTTAGAAATGTCAATGTATTCGAATGGAGCATAAAATTTAGCCTGGACCTCGATAAACCTGAAGACGACCAAGAACTTACTTCATTTGAATCGCACCTTCAAGATATTATCAAGGATATAGGGATCGGAACACATTGGTACAAGAAGGATAAAGTCCCATTTGAATTATCTATTCATTCTAAACAAGTGAATCTTGATTCCGCTGAAAATAATATATTTCCACTATTTTCTAATGTACCGGAAGAAAAGAAAAAAGTAAACGACCTAAAATTAAGATATTTTCTTTATATGTTTACTCAATTGTTTAATAGAAGAGGCATCTTCATCGTTGACAACGATTTCCGGTTATCAGATGTTTTTAAAACACCTACTGGTCAATCCATACCAATCCTAAAAATTAAAAATCTTGAAGAAATCAATTCCGAGTCCGAATTTATTGAACTTATTAAGAAATTAGAGAATTGATCTTAAATTAATAGAACATAATACTTTATGATCTTAATGCCAACTGTTTCTTTTAGTTTTCATTTGGGACTCTTAAATATTTAAAACTATCAATCATTTAAGAAATAATGGACGATATAAAATTCACTCTCTTATCTCAGGAAGAGTTTCAAGAACTTGAAAACGAAGAAAAATGGAATTATGTCGAAGCACTCGTAAAACAAATCTACGAATATAGAGTGATGGCTGAGAAAAACTGTGATGGATGTATATATCGGTTGCAAACTAGCCGAGATGTTAATGTCGACCTATTTTTTGACGATTGGAGAGAATGTGCAAACCATTGTGACGAATGTAATCAGGACACATTGAAAGAAATGTGCGATGTTCAATTTCATATAATGAACCATCTTGCAAACCTTGTATTTGAAATTCAGCTAAGACAAAATAGACTGGTGCAATTCCTCTACAAAAAAGACCCAAAGGGGCAAGAAATTCTTGAAGAAATGAAAAAAGCAAAAGAGGAAGCGGAAAAGAGAGAAAAAAAAGCAAACGATATGTTTTTATGAGCTTGAAATGCCTATAAACAAGACCAAGGTTTGTGGAGTAGACGAGGCGGGGAGAACATAGATCGGATAGATTTATGTACCTAAAGGTCCCGTCTTAGGCCCTTTAGTGATATGTGGTGTTTGTTTTTTAGAAAAAGACTTGGAATTTTTAAAATCAATCGGAACCAAGGATTCTAAAAAGTTAAGCGCAAAAAAGAGAAAAGAATTATCACAATTAATTTTAGGAAAATGTCACTCATATAAAGTAATAATAGTAAGTCCTCAAGAAATTGACGATAGAGAGCAAAAAAATCTGAGCCTGAACCGACTTGAAGAATTAAAAATGGCAGAAATAATCAATTTCTTAAAACCCCAGCATGTTTATTTGGATGCGGCTGATGTAAAGGAAGTAAGATTTGGAAAGTCAATAAAAAAATTACTTGATTACTCTCCTGAGAAAATTGTATCCAAACACAAAGCTGATGACACCTATCCAATCGTTTCCGCAGCGTCCATAATCGCGAAAGACAAGAGGGACGATATTATCAATCAATTAAGACTAAAACACGGTGATATTGGCTCAGGATATCCCTCAGACGAAAAAACAATCAAATTCCTGAAAAATTGGATAAAAACAAATAAAAAAGCTCCTGAATTTGCTCGAAAGACATGGGGGACGACGAAAAGAATTATCAATGAAGAAATATTGAGTAAAAAGATAACCGACTTTATTTGAATAATATTGAAGCGAGAAAAAGTGCCTTATTGCTAAGGAAATATATTTTATTTCCTAAGAATGATAATTATGTGCTTTTGTGCGAATTTTTGAATATTCACGCTTTCTAATATCTCTAGATTTGCATCTTTAAGGATCTGTTTCTCTTGGTTGTAAATTTTCTCCAAACTGGCCATGCTATCTATTGACTGGCTCTTTATAGCCAATATCACTATTCCACCCTTTTTAAGATAATAATCACAATTTTTTATAGCAATTTCTGTTTGGTTTGGTTGAGCTACATCTTGGTACATGAGATCAACCTTATTAAAAATAGCTTTTGCATAGCTTTCTGGGCGATTTGCATCTCCCAGTATGGAGATTATATTGTTTCTCTCGCTCGTGTTTTGAACCAATTGTCTGATGCTCCTTGGAGCAAATTCAACGCCATAAATAACACCGTCAGGATTAATATCTGATAGATGCGAGATAGTAGTTCCAGAAGCAGCTCCTAAGTATAAACAACTAAAATCTCTTGTAAAAAAATTTTGTAAAGGATTTTTTAATAGAAGTGCTGCAAGCTTGCTCCTATATGGATCCCATTCTCTATACTCTATTCCTCTAAAAATATATAATTTCTCGCCGTAAACACTCGTTCCTGGCCTTAAATTTTTCGTAAATAACCTTAGATTTTCTGGAGATCCAGATACAAATACATTGTTGAATTTTGGATGGTTTCGAATTTCAATTTCCATTATTAATAATACCTCAAGTTTTCCGTTTTTTATGGTTAATTTTTCTTTTCTTTTTACCACTCGATTTTTTCTTATTTTTTGGAGGATTAGGATATTTTACTTCGATCTCCTTTATCTTCTTCATTAAGTCGTTTGATATTTCGTCTCCATGAAATCCCCCCTTAAAAAAATCGATCTTTGCCGCTAGTCCAATTTTTCCAGAAACTACTCGACTTATTTTTCCACGTAGATAACTCTTGCTTCCTCGTATTATATTCCATTGAAAAATCAATCCGTGTTTTGGAATTCCCTTTCCAGTTTTTAAGAAACGATATAATGCAGTTTCGGCACCAAGAAGTTGAATCCTCGATGCTGGCATAAATGATAGTTTTTTTAAGCTTCCAGCTTTAGTGATTAATTTAGCCCCTATCAAGCTTCCAACGACAGCCCTAAGGTTTGGGGCAATTTTCTCCATAATTTCGTCTAAATTTGCTTCTAGTTCCTCGCGAAACGAGTCTATCATTAAGATTTGTTTTGCATATTCACATACGATATCAAGATCGATATCTGCCCCCATTGAATTTAAGGCGCTTTGGACTAAATAATTTATCCTTCTTTCGCTTAATTCAAAATTTAGTTTTAGTTTTTCAGCAGTATAATTATTTCTATGCCCTAAAATATCGACAAATTTTGCAATTAATATGTTATCTTCGATTATTTTATCGGTCAATTCTGGGAAATATAATCCATACCATTCTCTGAGACGAGCCGAGAATAAACTAATAGACTTTTTTAGCGTATCTAGCGTTTCAATAATTTGAATGACCGCAATGTCTCCCTGTTCTCCCATCTGACTTACTTGAGTTCTTATTAATTCCTCACTTACATTCTTATGTTTTAAAATGACAAAGGTTGATTTAACAGTTTTTTGATTCTTTAAAGAGAATTAAAATGGCGCCGGGGGAGGGATTTGAACCCTCGAGCTCCAATGGAGCACAGGCT
>JBHLMB010000060.1:0-9277 GCA_048938565.1 Promethearchaeota archaeon
TAGTAAAAGAGGGAGTGAGCATTTTAATCGAATTTCTGCAGTCTTAATATCTGCTTATTCCTATGCTTTTTTAAGTCTTTATTTCTTTGTCAATTCTTCGGATTTTATTTTTAGTCCTTGGTTTCCCCTTGTTTGGTTTTTTCCATTATTCATTATTGGGTTAATCCTATCTCTAATAACTTTAAGGAAAAAATGGCTTTTTCCTGCAATCTTTTCACATTCATTAAGTAATATCTTAATGTTCATTATGATTTGGTGCTTCTCAAATGGATGGGGATTTGTAGAGATATTACTTGTACTTTATTTTCCGCTGATAGGAATGAGTTTACTCCTACTATTACATCAATACGATCGGATAAAAGATAGTATTTTAATAGGGATGAAAATGTTAAAACAATACGAAAGTAACAACGATAAAGAAAACAACACAAAAAGTAATAAGTATTTTCGAATATTTATTGATTTTCTCGTTGGATTTTTAGTTTTCATTGTTGGATTATTAATTGCGATTTGATTATTTATATTATAATAAATTTTAGGGTAAAATATCATGTTTCGAAAAGAAAAAACACAATTTAAGTTTAAAACATACAAATCTGATGCAGCACCGTTTTTTTTTTTCATCGACATTTTTCCTATTGAATCAAATTCATTTGATCGCCCTGTTTCTTCGCTTTTAACTCGTCAAATTCAGAACAATCCAATAATACCCTTACCAATAAGAGTTGATAAGGTTTTTAATGGAGAATACTCTGTAATAATTCGCCCCACCGAACCAATTACCTTTCCATTAAATGAATCTGATCACGCAATAATCAATCCAATTCCTTTCTTGCAGTTTGGCCTCGAAAAGTTGCTTTATTTTACCGAAATTAGATCTCGTGAAAGGCTCTTCCTTTCTCTCAAGCAGAAAGCTGTTAATCATTGGTGGAATGCTACTAAAGACCTTTACGGTAATCTACCTCAACTTGAGGAGGATTTTTCGGCGTTCTTAAAAGCTTATTTGCACACGGTTTTAAGAGCATGGATTGAAGATGGGGATATAATAAAAGCTGCGATTGAATACTGTACGATTATTAACAATATTTGCAAGGAGAGGATGTTAAGAAATATAATATCAATTGAAATTGATCAAAGTAAAGAACAGGTTAAAATGTACAAGGAAAAAACAATTAAATATCGGGAAAAATTAAAAATCTACGAGGAAATCGAATACCACCCTGAAATCGTCGATGTTGAAGTTTTTGACCTGTCAGGGGCATCATTTTTAAATTACATTTTCTCGAAGGAGGAAATAATAAAGAATCGTGATTCTTATAACATGCGAAATTTAAAATACATTCCGATCTTATTTTACGACGATCTACAGGAATGCATGCTACAAAACCTAAAGTACCTCGAAAATGGTGAACTTGAAATTATTGATCCATCGATATTATTGGATTCAAACATAATATTAGTGAAAAATTGTGATGAATTGAATGAATTTGACTTGAAAAGAAAGTATAACTGGTTGAAAGATTTGAGCGAAATAAACATTTCATCGCTATTTAACACCTTGACTACTTCTATAAACCAACCAAAGGGGGATGCTAATAGTTTTTGAGATAAAAAATGCATAAAGACGATTTGAAGGCTTTAAATATCTCTATTTTTAACTTTTACTCAGGATAACAATAGTTATTGCTAATTAGGAAAAAAAGAGCAAAAAAAAAAAAAATTGATATTTATTTAACTGCGATGTTTCTTCTTCGCAAGATGATGAAAGCAATTCCAGCGAACAGCGTTAATGACAAGAATGTCCCCAACTCGTATCCAGGTATGATTTCAGGTTGCCCCAAGTCCTCCGCTTGCTTCACAAAGTTAAACGAGAACATAAAGAGGGCAGAGTTCCACTGAGCTTCCCATTCATCGCGTATTGCAAATCCCGTCTTTTCGTTCGAACAGTAGATAGCGGGATATTGAAAATCCTGAGACCATTCTGCCAATTCTTTATATTTTTCTATAGTTCCTGTGGTGTTTGTGAACCATAATTGTGCAATTATATCATTACAAGTCTCGTTGTAGTTAAAACCCAAGTTGCTTGGGTATTTATCGTCGTAGGTCGTGCCTGGGATTAATGAATAATTATATGGGCCCGTAGGGTCGTCATAAGGGTAATCCGAGATAACGCCATAAGAGGGATTGCTTAAAGGCGCTCGTTCCTCGATCGGAGGACTTCTTTGATAAGCTTCAACATATCCAAGAGCGTTTATTCGAGGCATGTAAGACGATACAGCGAATGAGTCCGCCGATAAAAGGGGATAAGTACCAAAAAAGACGATGTCTAAATATACGCTGTAATGATTATTAGCTGGGCTAGTACTCACAACACATCCAATATCTGGAAGCGAATTATATAATGTGTAGAAGGCGGGTAAATGAGCCGAATCCCGATGGTGGTCTAAGACATAAATGGGATTGGTAGAAGCTACATACGTCCAGTTAGCGTCCGTGCTAGATTCGTTTAATCCTCTATCAGCACATATAAGCCCCCAGAATGGATCGTCAAGGAGCGTTTGTCGCGCTATGGTGAGGTTTCGATAAGCAAGCGGCACGCTACTATCGTAATATTCATGTGTCTTTCCGAGTATACCTCCAGAACGTACTGCCCTATCTTGCTTCTCGTAAGTTATGTAATAGTCGTAATTGAAGGCGAAAGAAATAGCTTTTCTGAGCGCGCGATCCACGCCACCAACTTCTTTTAAAGTTTCGTTGGTATATCCGAAATCATTCACGATCGTAATAGGCATGTCTAATGCGGTTACATTCATGTTAATATCGTACCAATACTTAAGATATGTCTCGTTAACGCAATTTAAAACAATTCGTTCTCCATATGGTTCAAGACCCATATCGACATAATTCACGCCAGGAGCCCCTGCAACGCTAGCGTAATTCGGAATTGGTTCCCACACGCGATCGGTTAAGTAATCAATATCTCCTTCAACAATCGCACTAGCTCTGTCTGAATATCCCAGGGATCCGTGGGGAAAGATTCGCAATGCAACTTCTGGAATCGTGTGCCAGCCTCGAGCTTGTTGAGCTGATGCGTTCCACCAATTGTCGAACCTCGTCATCGTTCCATCTCCATCAACAAAATCGTGGCCCTCAAAAACATATGGACCGGTCCCGATTAAATGTCCTGGAAATAAGGAGGGATTATCTTGGGGAAATTCTGCATCATTTCCGTAACCTCTGATGGATTGGTTAAACCAATCACCGTAAGCTTCCATGGAAATCATTAGAAAATTAGCAAGATAGTTTGGACCTGTTCTCCAATCGTTAAAATACACTCTAACCGTCCCTCCCGATGGCTGGTCGTCAAGTATCGTCACGTTATTAAAGCGAGGGAACCGAGAGCCTTCGACCCCATTATAAGTAGGATCTGATGAAATGGGATAATTAGCATATTTTCCAGGTGTTAGCTTTGAAACATTCCAACTATTCGTTGCGTATGGAGCCCAATCGGCCATATCCATCCAATAAATGGGTCTCTGTAACTCTACATTATATATATCAGGATCGTAATATGGAGGTACTGGAGGAAGGCAATCGTCGATATCTCCTAGAATGTAGAAAAGTCTATCGATATTCCATTTGAAAACTGTTGCGTTCCAGTTCGAACCATCGTGAAATGTTACATTTTCCCGAAGCGTGATATTTATGTAATCAATTCCATTGTATGCCATAAAGCCTGCGTCTGTCATTTCGTTATCTCTATAGTGAAAGTCCCAATCAGATGCGAGCACGGGTATTAGATTTTCCAAGCTACCGTTTGGAGTTTCATATGGCCATATGTATATGCTTTCAAGAGCATTATACCTGTAGTAATCAGCAGAACATGCTTGATAATTTTCCATTCCCCAATAATAACTATCTTGTGGCCCACAAGCCGCTGCTGTAAATATTTCCATAGTAGGTTGTGCTTTTACTGGAATTACTGGCACCAATGTTAATAAAAGAGAAGATAATATTGCCAACGAAATGAAGCGCATTTTTGATGTTTTTTTCATTTTTGTAAATTCCTTTTTTTTGAGTTATTGAAAATAAAACTTTAAATAAATGAATGATGTTCATATTTATTAAAGTTTAATATCAACCAATGATATTCATATATTTAAAGATTGCTCAAATCAATGATGGATGTGTATTGAGTAATCAAAAATAGCAATGAAAACAGCAAAAAGAGTCATATTTCCTCTATGATGATGATGTAAAAATAACAAGGTTCTAGGATTGTATACACATGGTAAAAAAAAGTAGCAAAAACAAGATAAAAAACGAATTCCAAGTTAGTAATCGAGTAAAAATCGATTGGGGAAGACAAGGTAGCGTTTTTTTAGCGTATGGTATTGTATTGTTAGGTTATTACGGTATTGTTGCCAATACAGTCATGTATCAAGGAGAAAACGATTGGTTATCTTATTTTGAATTGGATAGATCGGTTTTGTTTTGGACATATAATGTGTATGGGCGAACCTTCTTTTTACCAATACTTTTAGTGTTTATTGTGTGCTTTTTTCTTACTTATAAAGAAGACATCCCACATTACGGAATTAAAGCTTCAATTTGGCTCGTGCCTTCATTAATTGTTGAAGCATTTGTATTTTATTCCTTGATGTTTGGCATTACTCTTGAACCTTTTATATATCAGTTTGCTGATGTGAGAGGTTATTTACATATATTGATTCTTTTTGTCACAACGCTTTCTGGAGCGATTGGGGGCATGAAAGTCAAACAAATCGTCAATTTGAAAAAAAATGTTTAAAAATTCATTAAAAGTGATATGGCTTGGTTAGAAAACAAACAAACATGATAAAATACATCATAAAGAGGATTTTAATGATGATTCCAATGTTGATGATTGTTTTGATGTTAACTTATTTTTTATCAATTGCAATGGTCATTAATCCCGCTACTAATGATATGGCAAAAAATCCTGAAGTTCTTGAAGCTGAATTAGAGCGAATAGGATATTATGATCCATGGTTTATTCAAATATTAAGATATTTTTACAATCTTTTCACTGGAAACTGGGGGGATTCTTATAGAGTCATTCCAGGAATGCCTATTATTGATATTGTTTCACAAGTTTTTCCAAAAACGATAGAGTTAATGATCATTCCTTTAATTCTAAGCCCAATTCTTGCGGTTAAACTTGGTATTATCTCTTCAACTCATAAGGATAAGAAAAAGGATATAGGTATCAGGACTATCGCGATTTTAGGTGCTGGATTTCCAGTTTTTTGGATTGGTTCAATTATTCGATCCTTTTTTAGTGTTTATTTACCGGAATTTACTTTAGGAAGTTTTGATATCCCTGCAAGGTTTGCAAATTCGTCGGGATGGGATATAGATGTTCCCGATGGCGCACCTACAACAGGATTTCGCCTTATCGACTGCATCATCTACAATGATCAAGTATTTTTATGGGATACTATATTGCATCTAATTCTTCCAGCGTTGTGCGTGACTTTTGTCTCTCTTGCTACAATAGCGAGACAAACCCGTTCAAGCATGTTAGATGTATTAGACCAGGATTTCATAAGAACTGCCCGAGCAAAAGGAGTAAAAGAAAAAGACGTCATCAATAAACACGCTCTTCGCAACGCTTTAATTCCCGTCAGTAATCTAATTATAACGGGGACCACGACGGCTTTACTTGGTTCGTTTTTTATTGAAGTTACTTTTAGTTATAATGGTTATGGTCGTTATATGGTAACCGCAATACTATATGGAGATTATTTGCTTATAAATGGACTTTTAGTAATAGGAACGATAATAATACTTATTGGAACATTAATTACAGATGTGATGTATACTATCATAGATCCCAGGATTACTTTTAGGTAGTATAACAAAAATATTAAAGGAATTATATGAAAATGATGGAACAAGCGCAAAAAATAAGCATTGAAACCCAAGAGCAAACCAAATCAAAAAAGAAAAGTCAATTAATAAGATACTTAAAGTTCTATTTGATCCCTGGATGGCGAGATCCTGAATTTACCGAACAAGAACGCGAGATAGATAAGATAAAATCCAAGAGAAGATTATTTCGCCATCTTCTCAAACCCCTGACGATTCTTGGATTTTTAATGATTTTATTTATACTTTTCATCGCTATTTATGCCCCGTGGTTGACTAAATATCCATTACAGACTCTCATGCTGCCCTATCCTTCAGGAGACTTAGCATTTCTTCCACCATCGTTAGAGCATCCCATGGGAACAGCTGCAAATGGTTATGATGTGTTCGCAAAAATTATTTGGGGAGCAAGGACGACTATCTTGACGGCATTAATTCCCGTTACGATCTCAATCGGAGGAGGACTTATCTTAGGAACAATTTCTGCATATTTTGGTAAAGTAGTTGACTATTTAATGATGCGTTTTGTTGAAGTGATGTACGCTTTTCCAACCTTGATCTTAGTTATAATTCTTGCTCCAATGTTTGATGATAATCTAATAACCACGCTCATAGTTTTCGGAATATTATTCATACCATATAATATCAGATTCATGAGATCGATTGTTTTACAGGTAAAACAGCTAGAATTCGTTCAAGCGGCTAAAGTAGGGGGAGCTAAAAAGTTTAAAGTAATGTTTAAACATATTGTGCCTAACGCTCTTTCTCCTACATTAATAGCATTTTTTGGAGGTGCAAGCATTGCCATAATAGGATTGGCCGGTATAGCCTTTGTGGGATTTTCGGATCCTAATACTATAAATTGGGGAGCTGAAATAGCTGATTCTGTAATTAATAATACCAATCTTACCAACTTCTCTGCTACCGTTTGGCCAGGTATCTTTATAGCAATTTCAGCAATTGGATTTATATTAATTGGGGATGGGTTGCGGGACGCATTAGATCCGCGACTAAAATTATAAAATGGGGATGGAAAATTTCAAATTCATTACTATTTTACATAGGATACCCTTTGAATTATGGAATGGCAATCGTTGATTCTATAATTGCAGCCTTCATTTTATACCTTGTTTCAGCAATAATCAACAAGCAAATTCCAGAAGAAAAGCAAATTCCAAGAACAGAACATAAAAAGTGTACAGCTGTATGTTCGCTTATCTTATTAGGCGTTAGCATTGGAATTAGGTCAATATTAGAGACCATATGGTATTTTTCATCCTTTTTCTTTATTTTTACAACGGATTTCTTTATGTTTGGTTTAATGATTACATTGTTTTTCTTTATATATAGAAAGCTCATACTTAAATTTGGCTCCATTTCCAATGAACAGCTTTATAACAGTCCTTTTCTTAGAATTATCAAATATTTCATGATAATAATCTGGATCATTGCTGCAATATTCATCACGATCCCTCTTTTGAGAATTCAAATATATGATTACGATATTTTTGAACTAGGTTTTTATTGGGCGGCTTTTGCAGTTGGATTTAATTTAGGATTCACCGTCTTGGTTAATAGAGTTCGCTCAATCGAGAAGCGAATCCCTAAACAACCCCTTAAATACGCCATGTTTACGGGAGGTCTCATCTCTTATGGAATTTGGTCGATACAACTTCTTATCTTTGAATTGTATTTAAAAAGAGTATTTAAGATTCAACTATACGAACAGGACATTAGAGTCTTACTTTGCGTCATAGCTTTTATTTATGCGATTATTTTTTTCATATCGTTAAAGAAGATATTTTTGCCTAGAGCTAAAGATAGGAGCGAAGCGAAAATCTTAAAGACTTTAATCCAACTAGAACAACAAGCATCAAGCGATCTGCATCCCGTTTCAATAGGAAAGGGGAAAATAATTCTTGATGTAAAGGATCTCACGACATATTTTTACACGGAAGAAGGTGTCGTACATGCCCTAGAAAATGTATCTTTTAAAATCCACGAAGGAGAAGTTCTTGGTTTAGTAGGAGAAACAGGTTGTGGAAAGTCTGTCTCTGCCTTGTCAATCCTTCGAGTAATTAGACCTCCAGGTAAGATAGAGAAGGGAAGGGTCTTTTTCGAAGGAGAAGACTTATTGCAAAAAACTGAAAAAGAAATTTTACAATACCGTGGAAAGGATATCACGATGATTTTCCAAGATCCACTGAACTCCTTAAATCCCGTTTTTAAAATAGGCAAGCAAATATCTGAAGTATTCTTATTACACATGCAAGACGAGTTGTTTGCTGAATCTATAAAACGCAATAATAGAAGAAAAGAGAAAGGATTCACAAAGGAAAAGGAAACTAATCCCAATGAAGTTAATACACAGCAAAAAACAAAACCTAAAAGAAATCTAAAAAAGGAATCCTTTAGCATTTATAGCGTTGCTCGAGAGTGGAGCATCAAATTATTAAGAGATTTAAACATCCCTCATCCTGAAGTAATTATCGATAGATATCCCCATGAATTAAGTGGAGGAATGCGACAGAGGGTACAAATTGCAATGGGTTTGGCGTGTAGGCCTAAACTACTGATTGCTGACGAGCCTACTACTGCATTAGATGTCACTATTCAAAATCAAATATTAAAACTCATGAAAGAGCTCCATCAAAAATACAAGACGACGATATTATTCATATCGCACGATCTTGGTATCATTTCAAAAATGAGCGATCATGTTGCCGTAATGTATAGCGGATCAATAGTGGAATACGGAAAGATTCAAATAATTTTCTCCAATCCATATCATCCTTATACAAAAGGACTTATAAAATCCATTCCAATTGTTGGAAAAAAGCAAGACAAGCTTTCCGTCATTCCTGGAATAGTGCCCAATCTTATCTACCCTCCTTCAGGATGTAGATTCCATCCGAGGTGTCAATATTGTTTCGAACCTTGCGATTCGATTGTTCCAAAAGAAATTCAAATAGATCAAGACCATTTAGTTGCGTGCCACCTTTACGATTCTAAATATAAAGAATTAGCAGAAATTTCGAAAAGGAGAATAGAAGAATCATAATAAAAATTTATGGAATAAAAAAGAAGAGGTTTATAAACTTGAGTGTTCTAATAGAAATCATTATATTACCTGCGATTTTATTATTTATTGGTCTTTTAGTGACGAGGAGATTATTAAAATATAAGCAATGGAAAAATTCATCAGATATTGCTCTCGAAATAAATTTAGTTTGGTTTTTATTAAACATTGTTTTTATGTTTATTTTTTTGCTGAATTTTGACAACTATTTTTATTTTAAGTTTCTAATAAGCATGTTTAATATAGTAGGAGCCGTTTTAATTTCTAGGTTTCTCTTCAAACAGGATC
>JBHLMB010000061.1:0-9269 GCA_048938565.1 Promethearchaeota archaeon
AAAGCTAATTATTCAGAAAAAACCGCTGGTTTTTTTAAAAATCCAGCGCTTCAAACGGGAAACCCCTTGGAAGACTCGGGAAACTTTGGCATTTTAGACCAGATTAAGGCGCTTGAATGGACGAAAAACAACATCGAAAATTTTGGGGGAGATCCAAATAACATCATAATCGCAGGAGAATCTGCCGGCGGGCTTAGCGTCTACGCCCTACTGACAAGCCCGTATGTGAAACAAGAGTATTTCGACAAAGGAATTGAATTATTTCACGCAGCCGTAATTGAAAGTGGAATCATAATGCCCACGGATCCAGCGACCGCTGAGGGATACTCGAACGACTTGCTGGTGCAAATTCTTATTAAGAACGGATTGGCAGGAACGGAAGAACAAGCTCAAAATGTCATTAATGCAGCAAGTCCGCAGCAAATAAAAACCTGGTTGATGTCAGAGAACATGCAAAGCTTGATTTATTATAGCCAATTGCAAAGCCTTTCTTTCCTATCTTTACTAAGCACGGTGATGGGGATAACCGACGGCTATGTCATGGCGTCGGATCCATACGAACGAATGCAAACGGGAAATTTCATCAAGGTACCAACGATCATCGGAAGTAACCAAGAAGAAACGAAGTTATTCACGGCAGTGGCAGTTCAATGGGATTTCCAGTTCAACCCACGCGACAGTCTGTGGGACTTGGTAGAAGAATCGACGATCCTGTTATTAAACGAGATGATTGCGATGATCGTCGAAGGTTTTAGTTTAAATATTGATATTCCAGACATTTTTGCTTGGCTGGTGATATATTCTTACAATGTCATTGCTGACATGCTCACAAACATCTTGTTCACGACCTTAGGTTGCGAACTTCCTGCGAGCTACATGGTAAAATATAATCCCAACATCTATGTCTACGAGTTTTGTTGGAATCAAGAGCCTTATCCGCTCGATACCTTCGTAGGAGCGGCACATACCATGGAATTGGGGTTTATCTTCGGTAATATGGACCCAAACGGTCTCTATGGCGACTTTTACACCACTCGAAACGCACCAGGCAGGCAGGCGCTATCTAGCGCGATGATCTCCTATTGGAAAAACTTCATATGGAACGGAAACCCTGGCGATCCCGATGGCGGAAGGTGGTTCTGGGAAGGCCTTCCGGATTGGGATCACTTTACGGCCAGACACGCAGATAAAATAATTTTTGATGCTGACAACCGAAGAGTAAACATTAAAATGGATTAATTTAATTAATAAATTTTTTTTTGGGAAATGATTTATTCGTTTCCTACTTTTTTAATCTTTTTCAAGAAGGAGGCTACACATTTCTTAAAAGTGTGGAAAATATTACCGAGCATCAAATGATTTCGTGGTTCTTCGCGATTATTTCTAATTGAGTGATTAGCCAATGTAAATAGTTCCAATCCCTTAGAAGCGAAATCGAGAGGAATGCGTTGGATGATTGACGATCTTGCGTGCCAAAAATTTGGGATTCTCTTCAAACCTCCAATGGGTTATTCACGATGGACCTCAAACGATAATTTTGAATATCCCGCTTGGAAGAGAGAGCAAGATATCATAACAATTTATCGAGTTGAAGAACAGATCGGTGTTGGAGAAGATTTCAAACAAATTCCAGAGGTTGATGATTTTTATACCTCAATCCCTAAAATAGCCTGTATTAAGGATAAGCAATATGAAAGTATGGGACAACGAACAGGCGTGCTTTTATTACAATTAATGTCAATGCGAGAAGCCCTAATAAACAATCTCGAATCAGGCTTAAAATTAATCGACGAAGTCATTGAAAATGTGAATACAGTTGTAAACGATGAAGATGCTTTAAGGATAATCGAAATGATGTTTAAAAGGCCTGGTTTTGATTTTGCCTTGTTGCCCATTGCCGACATAATGAAAAAAATCTTTCAATTTGAAAGAGCCTTTAAGTTATATCAATGTGTTTTTGAACAATATAGAAAAAGAGCTACTTTCAAAAAACAATTGGATATACTCCGTGAAATGGCCATAATGAAATTAATGCAAAAAGACATCACCGGAGCATTGCAAGTATTTGAAATAGAAGTTAATGTTTGCACCTCAGAGGGCTATTACGACGATGTGCGCCGTGCATATCGGGGTAGCGCAGGAATCTTGGACATCTTTGGATATCATAATGAATCAATCCACATGATGAAGTTATCCGTTGAAATAGCTTTAAAGCATAAGCAAAAAAATTTCGTAAAGTGGTGCACCCAGAGTGTTCAAAATATTGAAATTCGCAAGAAAATATTGAACAAGGCAAGGGAATGGCAATTACGAACTCAAACTACTGATGTTTTAATCATGACACAATCTTCTAAGAAAAGCACTCCTTTGGAATTTCCGCTTGATCCAAAAATCAATCAATTAGATGATTTGATTTTACGAATATATGGATTTTTAACTAATCGACCTTCAAAAATTCGTTATTACTTCCAAGGAATTGACAAGAACGGGCAAGTAGTCATTGATAATAACAACAGATTCAACTATTTCTATAAAGACGAGTAATCCCATCCTTAGGGTTGTCATATTTTTTTTATTTTTTCACATAAAAATTCAATCCGTTAATAAGTAAAATACAATTAGAAAAGTAAATAGTTAAATAATACACACAATTGTATAGTTCATCACAAATAGAGGCGAAAAGATATAGAAGAAAAGAAACTCAGTGTTAGCCTATCTTTCATTGATTGGGCTGTAGAATTCGATAGCAAGGGATTTAAGCTTGAAGATAGCGGTGTAATAAATGATGGAAATACTGAATTCATAATGGCATCAAATGACGATACAGGAGTAGTAATCTCAATCTACTTGGATAATCAAGACGAGGAAGATTACACGGTCGAAGATTATCGCGAGTACTTTATAAATAAAATTGGCGCTAGTTCGCTTCCGAATTTTAAAACAAGAGAGCGTGGAGAAATGACAATACTTGAATACACTAATAGTAGAAAATTTGAGGATTTTGACTTTAAACAAAAGCATTTGAACGCCCTGATGGTAAAAGATGGCATCTGTATAGATATTCATCTCTCGAAAGTAGGATTTGAAGATGAAGACATGAAATTGTTTCACTCTGTACTAGATAGCATCAATTTTATTGAAAAAGAGCTTTCCCTACCAATGAAATGCTTAATACTTGGTAATAAATACTTTAGCGAGAGTAACTACGAAGAAGCAATTAAGTATTTGTCCGCTTGCTTGGAAAAAGAAGCTGAGCAAAAAACATTACCAACAATGTACATAATGATCGTCATCGACAATTTAGGAATGGCGTATGGCATATCAGGGGATTTAGAAATGGCTAAAAAAACATTTGAACTGGGATTATCAATTGATCCTGAATATCCAATGTTTTATTACAATTTAGCGTGTACATACGCAGAAATGAACGATTTAAAAAATACGATATCAAACCTTCAAATGTGCTATAAATACAAGGATAATATGTTTGGAGGAGAAGTTCTGCCTGATCCTAGAACGGACGATTCTTTCGAGCGATTTTTAAACAACAAAAAGTTTCAAAAAGTAATTAATAAATTTTGACGAGAAAACTGTTATAATTAAGATATTAACCAAAAAATTGAGAAAAAACTAGATCCAAATTGAAAATATTCATAGAAAGATTAAATCAGTTTATAGAAGAACTAGATGAAGGAAAAATTAAAGATGCCCAAACTTTTCAGACAAAGTTTAATTATTTCATGGAATAATATGATTCCATCGATATTAAAACTCAGAATGACGCCCTTGAAATCTTGACTGAAATAATTAGCTCGTCAGTTCAACCAACGATCAGGGCTAGGTTTGCTTTGTTATCAGGAGTAATTATAGAAAGAAGTGAAACTGATCCTAATTTGGTTGTAAAAAGTATCTACGATTTGCTAATGAATGCAATTGAGATAGTCAAATAGGAAATATTTATTTTGATAAATAAAAAAAATAAGATTAATCCTTTGAATCGGCGGTCATTGTTAAGAGAGATTGATTTTTAGATAATTCTGTAAGTAATATATTAATAAGGGCATCTTTATCATTAATCCCTGCCCTTTCAAGTCTATTGTTTATAAATTCTTTGATAAGAATTTTAACTTTACGAATATCATACATTTCTGGATCTTTTTTCATATCTTTGAGTGCTAACCTAATCATTCCATAACACGCTATTCTTTTTAATCCCGTTTTATCAGCTAAAATGCTTCCAAAGAATTTTACAACATCCATGACTTATTTTCCCTCAAAACTATTCATTATCTCTTCCTCAGATAATTCAATGTCTTCATCATAAACATATTTACGATTTAACCAGTTTTTAAACTTGGCAGGCATTACCCAGGCTAAGAATTCTGCAAGGGGAATAATAATATATGATATCATTAATCCGAAAGTCATTATATTAACGCTTCTTTCCCCCATATTTATTATAAATAGAATTTGGCTAAATGTCCCTATGATACTATAAACTATTACTAGTATGTATCTTGATCTTATCCAGGGTTTAATACTGTCATATGACCTTAATTTTAAATATGCTGATAGAGAAATAATAAATAGCCATGAATGTAAAATAATGTAATTAATGTTACTAAACAAACTTAAAAGCATGAGATACTTAGCAAATATCAATAATAGGAAATTTAATATACTAAGTGAAATTATTACCGTGATTATCAAATAAAAGGGACCTTTTTTATCTTTATAGAATGTCATTTTAATGAAAATTGCATAAATAATTAAATCCATTAGTATTGGAATTTCATTTGGAATATCTGCTCCCATTAATAAATTAATAATTCCTATTAACAAAAAATGCAGACCTAAAAAATAAAATGCAATTAAATTTAATTGACGAGCTGTCTTAATCACATAATAGAGGATTATACATCGGAGTAAAAATGCCCCTATGAAATATGTATTAAATATTAATTCTTCCATCATAATATTATTCCCTAAAAATTCAAATTAGATAATTATGAAATAATCATCTTTTTAAGAGTATTTAAATTTTTGTTTTAGATTTTCAACCTATCATTAGAAAGAAGCATCACTTTTTTTTCATCCTAAAAAATACAACTGCTAGCACTAAGAACAGCCCTGTCACCAGCAGTAAGCTCAAGAAATCTATTAAAAACATCTCCAATCCAAAGCCATTTATCATGATTGCTCTCCCAATATTAATTGAATAAGTCATTGGAATAATAAGTGAAATTATTTGAAATATTACAGGAAAAGCATTTATGGGAAAAATAAAACCCGAGAAAAACATCGAAGGTATGAGTAGCAACGGAATGAATTGAAACGCTTGGAGCTCCGTCTTAGCAAAAGTAGAGGCAAATATACCCAAACCAACGCAAGACATTGCGTAGATAAAGAGAATGAAAAAAAGCAATAGAATGTTTCCAACGATGTGTATTTGAAAGAAGACTACTGAAATAAATAGTAATAAAACGCTTTGGACTAAAGCTATCAACGAATTCCCAAGAATATATCCTGTAATAAACTCCCATTTAGAAGTTGAAGTTGTTTTAACCCTATACAAGGTCTCTGTCAACCGTTCCTTTGTAAATCCTCCAGAAACGGTCAAGATCATAAATAAAAAAAGCGCAAAACTCAAAATCCCTGGAGCTAACGTATCAATAGGCCTTAAATCTGGATCCCCTGCAACATATACGAAGTTCAAATTTAGATGAGGTTCTTCCTCTCCTGAAAGCTCGTTTAAAACAGTTGACATTGCTTCCGAGATTGCCGAGATTACTGAGCTTATTGTTTGTGGATCACTTCCATCCACATAAATTGATAATTGAATTGACAATGAGATGTTTACCACGTCTTCCGTGAAATTAATAGGAATGACGACTAAAGCGTAATAATCGTTTCCACCATAAATTTTTCCTCTTTCTTCTGAAAGGTCGAACTTACTAGAGTTAAGCAGGCTTACATCTACCCGATCGTCTTCTTGGAGCGTTTCGATAAACACATCCGAAAAATGAGTGTCGTTTAGTAAAGGCGGTACCCCAGGACCACCTTCATCAAAATTGACGATCTTGATAGGTACATGTTTCACGGGCTGTCCAAACGCAAATCCAAACAGGACCATCATTAGGATTGGCATCATTATGAGTAAAATCAAGCTACGCCTGTCGTGTAATAAAGATTGGAGATTTTTTCTGGTGATCGCAAGGATCCTCTTTAGACTAATCGTAAGAAACCAATCCTCCTGTATTCTTTCCTTTCTTCTTTTGTTGCATGTAATGGATAAATACTTCCTCCATATCAGGGAGTTCCTCAAGATTTTTGATTTTTTTCACATTTTCCATAAGTTCTATTGGCGAACCCGATACAATAATCTTTTTATTCATCAATCCGATTTTATCACAATTGATCGATTCAGCTAAATAATGAGTTGTAATGAGTATTGTAACATTATCTTCCCTGGAAAGTTGTTTAAAATAGTTCCAAAATTCGATTCTAAGCTCAGGATCAACTCCAACTGTCGGTTCATCAAGGATCAAAATGTTAGGTTTATGAAGCAAAGCTGCAGCAAGGGAACACCTCCTTTGCATCCCACCAGAGCACTTGGAAACTAATCTTTTCTTGAATTTAAGTAGATCTACTAATTCAAGGATTTCATTAATTCGAGAACTAATCATTGATTTTGGGATCTTGTACATATTGGAGAAAAACTTTAAATTCTGCTCGATCGATAAATCAAGATAAAGAGAGAGCTCTTGAGGCATAAATCCGATCATCGGATAGACCTCGTTGATCCTTTCGGGTATTTTTTTTCCATTAATCGTGATAGCAGCTCCAGGATTGGATTTTAATATATCCAACAGTATTGAAATTGTAGTGGTTTTTCCCGAGCCATTAGGACCTATGAGCCCATATATCTCGCCTTTTTTGATGTTCAAACTGAGATTATCTACGGCCTTGAACTTCTTGAATGTTTTTGATAGATTTGATATTTCTATCATATTTAAATTGAAAGTAATATAATTAAAAAACCTTAGACAATTCAATCATTTAATTTTGCTCAAAAAAGTGTTTTAATCTTACTATTTTAAAATAGTAATTTTTTAATTTTTCAAGAACGGTAAATAGATTACGAGAAGATGCAAGTCTATTAAAAGAATAATTTTATATTAGTAACATTTCAGGAGACATTCACAATCAATCTCTTGTAATAAACAACGCAGGCCTTGCATCCTATAATCTAGAAGAATACGAGGAGGCACGGAGATATTATGCAGAATCATTGTTAATTAACAAGGAAGGAGAGCACGAAGAGAAATTAAAAGACAAGGCAGATTTTCTACAAAATCTCGGAACAACCAATCACCAGTTAAAAAAATTTGACGATGCCCTTTCGAATTTTCACGAATCTATCAAGTTTAAGAAAGAAATAAGTGACAAAAGCGGTATTGCCTGGACATATGGTAGCATTGCGCTATTATATGTAATGCAAGACGATTTTCAGAGGGCATTTGAGATTCGATTACAAGCTCTTGAGATTTACGAACAATTAGAAGATACCCAAAATATAATATTTACGAGGGGTAAATTATCAGAACTTTATAAATTAAAAGGCGATCTTCAAAAATTCAGAGTACTATCTCAATGAACTGCGTAAATTGAATAATTAAGTGGAGCTAAATAAAGATTTGGAATTATAAAATGAAAAAAAATTATAATTTTGGATTACCGCCGAAAGCCCAAGTAGAGGCAATTCCTAAATTATCTTGAATGAGTGGTTTCTGAACCATGTCCAAGAGTAATCCTTGCCCATAAGGTATAAACCCTAAAGCAATATTGTAAGCATTTATTATCGATTCTCCTTGACCAAGTTGCTCCCAAAATATGTGAAAGAACCAAGAACCAGCAAAACCATCACCATTTTGACAATTTCTCCAATACCACGAGGGATTATTAGAAGAAGAGCTTACGAATACTGCGTTGGGTAGGTTGTACCAACTATTGCCGAGGCTTGCGTTTTCGCTTAGGAAATTCCCGCTGAAACAGCAATCCACATTTATTAGCATCCTTTCTACGGTAATTTCCTTAATTAGATCATAGAATTCGAGTTCCTCAATGTAACTATGGTCTGCTTCGAAGTGAAAGGTGGCGTTTCCAAGAGGTAGTACTTGATTGGAACCGTGATCCGTCATAAATACGATTAACTGATCGCTTGGTTTGAGCGTTGAGGCAAAAGAGCCCGGAATCGAAGAATTTAGCTCGTGCTTTACTCTTGTTGCGTTTACGCTGCTATTGGCAACATCTATTACAGCACCAACAAGATCGTTTGGAACGCCATCGTTTAAATAAATATCTATCCCATTAGTATCGTTCTCGTAATAAAGCATTAGGAATATATTATCGTCAGAATATCCGTTATTCCTTAACTTCCAATAAACTTGCAAGGCTTGGGCAGGAAATCCATCAGAATCCCTCAAATGAGTAGGAGTTGGTGGCAATGGATTTGTTGGATTTGAAGCGTTGACCGCTCTCCACTTTTCTACCTGAACCAGGTCATATTTCACGATATCTTCAATCGTCATGCCTATTCCCTCGAATGCAATCGTTAATTTTAATCCTGCTATATCGTTTGTGCTATGGTTATTGCATATTCCAGCAATACTTAAAGGAGTCCAAACGCCTTGCGTGTTGTTTAAATTTTCAGACCAATCAGTTCTAACCTCGTGATCAGTAGAATTATACCAATGTAATCCAATGCGAGCACCAAGCCCATCAACAACGGGATCGAAAGTATTCAAGTAGACCCATGTTGTAATATTATAATAAGCATTTTCTTCTAAAGCATATAAATCAGTCCAATCAAATGTACAATTGGCATTAATTTCTCCACCAATAGTCGGTTTAAAATACAAGTATCCAGGATCTATACCAATATCGATTGTATTAATATCAATTTCGCCTTCTCCGCCTGGAATCCAATTTCCTGTATCTCCTGAAAAATCCGAATCAGGACTTCCATCAAATCCTTCTTCGGTTTCATAACCATAAAAGTCGTTTGCACCACATATTATGATCGCCTTCCTGTTATCAACATTTAATGGAGGAACAACTAAAAAAACGAGCAGGAATCCGAATATCAATGTAAAAGCAATGACAATAGAAGCAATGGTTATTATTTTATTTCTTTTATTCTTATCCATGCAAATCATCTTAAATTTGTATTGGATTGCATATTAATTCTCCTATTATAAAAATTTTAC
>JBHLMB010000062.1:0-9173 GCA_048938565.1 Promethearchaeota archaeon
TTTCCCCTTTATTTGATTTATCTGCTTCAAACGAGACATTATAAACTGCGTTCATTGCGTCGCAACCCATGCATCGTTGGATGCATCCGCCCACTTTTTGACATAATTTGCGCGTCATGTCTTGCTTTTTGTGAAGATCATCGGTACTATGATGTATGTGCGTGAATCTATTGATTAGATCTCCTGTCAAATGAGATTTTACTTGCATTAAATCTTTATATTCTGGATCGTCAAAAGCATCATAAGTAAATCCAATCGTGTTTATGGTATCCATATGGCGATGGTCTAAACGGTTAAATAGTTCACCATTAAAATAAATATTATCTTTCATTTTGCCCAAGGCTTTCATGAATTCTTCTTTTGTTCTAACCATCTTTTATCATTTAACAATATTGTTTTATTTGATATAGAAAATTAATTAAGAAATATAATTATTATCATTGTTCATTTAAAGTAAAATTCAAGATCTGAAATTGGTAAATAAATTTATTCTTTCTTCTTATAAAATCAGTTTAAAAATTAAACCAATTTATCAAGATGCGACGAACGCCGCTTTTCCTGTGGAATTGTTAATCTCTTCTGGGATATTCGAGGCTTTCTTATAGTTAATTAATACCTTTTCATAATTGCCTAATTCTTCATAAAGATTTGCTATATTATTATATAACCCCGAACGTGATGTTTTATCGCTTGTCTCATCGTGTAATGTGCGTGCTTTTTCAAATTCGTCTATAGTTTCTTTAATTTCCTTGTTTGTAATAAACTAAACCTAAATTTTTCAAAATAGTTAATCGCTTTATGAAAAGTATTTTGGGCTTTATCTAAGAGTTTCTGATCTATAAAAATATATCCAATATTCATTAAAATTAATCCGATATTGTATTAATCACCTAATTTACGAGTTATAGGATGCGCTTTTTGATAACATTCAAGTGCCTTATCATAATCAAATAGATATTCGTGAATTTTTGCCACATTATACAGCGGATTGATGATTTCAGTGTCCATTTTAATATTCTCAAATAATATTATACAATCCTATTAAATTTCATTTTCTCTATCTTTTGAGAATATATATTGTCTAATGGTGATTCAATCTCAAATTAGCAAAAAAAAGATAAAAGAAATTATTTTATGAAGCACTAATTTTTAACTTTTCTTCGTTCTTTTCTTTCAGTTATCTAATTATAGATTTAATAAAAATGGAAAAAATAAAATAAATTTCAATCGAATATCTGGTTCAGCATACTAATTTGAAGATAGCCATAAAAAAATTTTATTATTGAATTTGAAAATTTCTTATCTTTAATTAGGCATTATAGATCAAAATAAATTCAATAAATAATTTTTGGTATTCTCATTAAAAAGTCGTAATATTGATCACGGTTGGTTTTTTTTCAATCCAGGATTTAGTTACAAACTTGGCATTTATTTTTTTTCCAATCAAAATATTAAAAGCGATTTCCATCCAACCAATTGCCGTGTAATAAAAAGCTTCAAAATCCAAGTCAAAATCCACATAGGTGAGGTTAACCTCGTTTTCTGATATCATTTCTTCCGCTTGGGCTCCAAAATTGAACCATAATTTAAAGAACCTATTGAATAACCCTACTGCCGTTTTCAAGTCTCTTTTAACCCGAGCGCCCCTATACATTCTTTCTGTGATTTCTTTTCCTCGTTCCATACCCCATCTCCTCACGATTTCCATGTTTCCTCGAGCTGAAACCTTGGCAACGGCGTTAAAAGTGTTCTTATATGTCTCATAAGGATACCAGGCAGAATCAAGAATCTTTAATTTGAGTACTTCTTTGTCCTCCTCACTAAGGAGGTTGTCGTAGGTGCCGTTTTTATCGGCTCGAATGCCTATTACAAAGGGTTTCAACATTGATCCTTTTACTTTTTTCTCACGGATCATTTTATTCAGTTTTATCATTTAGTAAATTAAGAGAATCCATTGTAATAATTGAAGGTATTTTTACCTCTCTTTCGTTATGATAGCACATAAAGAAAAATTTACAAAAATCCTTAAAGATGATAAATACATATCAGCGTGAAACGGGTCTTTCACGAATTTCTATATTCATTCGTTTAATACATTTTTTCAAACTAGAATTATTTAGAAAAGAATTCTTTTAATTTGTCAGGTTCAGCTTGAGTCCAGTAAATCAATGCTACTTGTAATAACATTTCTGAAGCATTGAAATCATCCATGCTTATACTCTCAATCAATTCATCATTTTTAAAAATTCTAATCACACTATAATTTAATTCCCTATAGTATTCTTTTTTGATATTTGAAATCTCTCTCATTGGAATTGTAATAATTTTGATCTTATTCCTTATAATGATTTCCTCAGGTGTAATAAGTACAAAAGCTCTTGGACGAAAAATTAATCCTGAAATCCCTATAATGGCGAAAATAAGGCTAAAAATTGTCCAAAATAAAAAAATACTCCAAAAAACAACTGGATCTTGTTCCTTTACTGTATCTGGTATGCCAAGAATAATAAAAAAGACTATTATCGTAATTGGAATGATACAAAGAATCCTACAAATACCAGAAGAAAAAGTAACTTTACCAAAACAATACTTTTCTTTTTTAGTGTAAGCTTGAATAATTTCTTTCGTTGTGAAATATGTATCTTCCTTAATTTTTTCTTCTTTTTTTAATTCTCTATAGATTCTTGTTTTATTTCTTCCTGACATTGTGATATTTTAAGATATTACTATGATATTATTATTAAATGGATTATTTACCTTGAGACAAGTTCATGTAATTTTTCAAGATATAAATGATTTTATCTACATCTGCTTTTATATCATCGTCGTTTTCTTTAAAATGATCTATATCTTTAATAGTATGAACATTGTTATGATTGTCGGTTAATAGTAATTTATGGCACGCGTTGAATCTATTCCATTTTTTTTGAATATTTGACAATTCTTTCAATTTTAAAGAATATATCTCGAAAAATGATTTCCAAATGATTTCTTCCGGACATATTGCTAAGAATGACTTTTTCCATAATACGAGAAACACTATTACTATGAATCCATAGGTGATTAGAATAATCAATCCCAATGTTATTATTAAACCAATAACTGAAGATACAAATCCTGAAATATATGCAAAAAGATAAATGATTAATACAATAAAACTAAAAGGTTTAAAAACATAAAGTAAAGGATATATTGACAATTTTCCTTTAAACCAGAATTCTTTTCCCTGAGAATAAGATTTTTCAATTTTTTCCAAAAGAACATTCAAATCCATTGATCACTTCCCTGTTTTTATGTTGTTAAATCTTCTATCGTTGCCTTCTAATATCTAAGTTAATCGTCTTAGAATTGTTTTCTGTAATATATTATTAAAGCCCCGCCTATAATCATCAATATGGGATCGATTAATACCATTGAACCGACTTTTTTAACAGGGGGATCGTAACTTAGGGGAGGAGTAAGGTCAAGGATTACTCCAGGATCAATAATGACAAAATATAACACGACGATACCGATAATTATACATAAAATACCTCCTCCAAGCGCGATATTGGTCTTCAACGGTAAAATCGCTCCAATTACAACCAAAGACGCGAAAAGAAAAGTTATCCCCGCAGTAATAAGAAAAAGTGCCATGGAATGGCCCATTGATTCAAGGGTCTCTCCAAATCTATTTAAAGCCGCTTCTACTTGAGCTCCGTATATAATATAATAAATACCTGAAAAATAAGATATTATGGCTCCGATCAATGCTATTATTGACCCTGAGTTTTCTTTTCTAATTTTATTCATTTTTATCCTGTATGTCTTTTTATAGATTTTAATCCAATCAGTCAATCAGTATAAATTTCAATGGAATGAAACATATAAATTTTTTGATAATAGATTTTTCTTGAATTTTGAGTAAATAACAAGAATAATTATTTAAAATTGTTATTCTATTTTACAATTGATTAGTTATATTGGATATATCCGATATATATGTAAAACCCGTAATATATATTAAAAAGGCTATATTTTTTCCTTTAACATTTTCATAATAAGTATGAACTTTTCTGAAGATTTTAGTTCAAATTATGAATTCTTATGAACAATTTAGTTAATAAAAAAATACAATTTTACAGAGTAGTTAAAAATGACAAAATTTGGAATTGTAACGAACCGAAATAGCATGATTGGTTCTCGAACGAGAGTAGAGGACGCCTGCGAATCAGGCCTCTGCCCCATCTGCGTTGCAGATTGCCCAGTATTTTGCGAGGTCTCGAAATCTGCCCTTAGGGGTAGAGAAGTGTTATATCCTTCTAGGGAATTTTTTGGGGACTCCACTGCGGGAACTCCAAAAGATTTTGGATTGGGATATCGCGACTTTCAGATCCAATTTGAAGTCCGAGGTGCTCAAGGTATCGAGGAAGACATGGATAAAGTAATATTTCCAAACGCGGATGTGAGTACAATGTGGGGAAATATTCCTCAAAAAGTACCGCTCGTGATAGCAGGTTTGGGAAGTACATATGTTGCCAAGCGTAACTGGGATGGTCTGGCAATGGGTTCCGCTTTAGCGGGATGCAGTATCACCGTGGGAGAAAATGTCTGTGGAATGGACTCTAATGCTAAGTTTACTGACGACAAGCCATATCCAAAAGTATTGGATACGGTTGATATGAAATATCGTGTTAACTCTTTCAGGGAATTTTGGGATGGAAAGCACGGAGATATCATCATTCAAAAAAATGTCGAAGACACTCGATTAGGAGTATTTGATTATGTCACTTCAAAATTAGATGTTACTTCTCTTGAAATTAAATTTGGACAAGGTGCCAAAGCAATTGGAGGAGAAGTACGTTTAAGCACATTAGAAAGAGCTCAATTACTTCAAAGTAGGGGTTATTTAGTCTTACCCGATCCTTCAGATCCTGTTGTAATCGATCAATGGAAGACGGGATTGATTCCTGATTTCGAACGACATAGCAGGGTAGGTATCGCATCCACGGAAGACGTCTTAGAAGAAATAGACCAAATTAAGGGAATGGGCGTGAAAAATGTCTTCATCAAGACTGGTGCTTATAGACCAGCGTCTACAGCGTGGATAATTCGCTTAGGTGTTGAAGGTAAAGTTGACGGAATGACCTTTGACGGTGCGGGAGGCGGTACTGGAATGAGCCCCGTGAGCATGATGAACGAAGGTTCCATTCCAACCGTTTACTTGCAAGCGTTAGTAACGGGATGCTTGGACATGATCAAGAAGAAAACTCCAAGCGCAAAGATTCCAACGATCGCAATCGCAGGAGGCATTTCAAACGAGACTCAGATCTTCAAGGCTTTAGCAATGGGTGCTCCATATACGACATGCGTTGCAATGGCCAGGGCTCCAATCACGGCAGCAATGAAAGGAAAATACATGGGAGAAATCATAAATGATAACGCCGCAACTCCTGCAATGTTGAGAACCCTTGGATTTCCAAAGGACAAGGAACCCGATACATTGACGATGGAAGAAGCCTTTGCCGAATACGATTCTCTCAAGAGAGAATACGGTGGTAAGGACATTCCTACAGCAGCAGTTGGTGTTTATACTTATTTTGCGAGTAAGATTGGCACGGGATTGAAGCAACTACTTGCGGGTTGTAGAAAATTCAAGTTAAACTTACTTGATCGAAAAGATATCGCAACAATCTCGAAACGTGCTGAAGTTGTATGCGCAAAATGGAAGTTGGGAATTGCCCCTCAAGAAGACCTTGATATTGAGGAAGTAAAGAACGAAATTTACTCTGGTAATTATTAAAAATCCCTGATTTAAATAATTCTTTTTTCTTTTTCTTTTTTTATCTTTTATATTAATTTTTATTCAATTCATAAGTATCAACTATCTCCTTTAGATCAAAATTATATTCTCATCCTTTTTGAAAACAGGTTATAATTACATATAATTAAATATAATGCTTCATAATTAATAGTGTAGAATTGAGAATTTAAAAACATGTTTAGATCAGGTGAAAATGAAAAGTGCATATAGATCTAATGATAATTATAGTTATTTGTGCGTTCATTTTTGAATTTATAGACACGGCATTAGGAGGTGGATATGGAACCGTATTAACTCCACTTCTTTTAATTCTTGGTTTTGTAAATTTAGACATTATCCCTGCTATATTATTTTCAGAGATATGGACTGGTTTAACTGGGGCATATATGCACCATAGGTTTAAGAATGCGGATTTTTCAGAAGAAAATAAAAAAAATTTGAAAATATTAGGAACAATATCCATATTAGGTATATTAGCAACGATTTTTGCTGTAAGCCTCGCAATAACTATCGATAAAACAATATTAAATACCTATATTGGAATTTTAGTTTTAACCATAGGATTATTAATGCTTATTAACTTTCAATATAAATTCTCTTGGAAAAAAATAGGGATAATTGGTACAATTAGCTCGTTTAACAAGGGAATATCAGGAGGAGGTTTCGGTCCTTTGATAACCGCCGGACAGGTTGTATCTGGAAGAGATACAAAAAACGCAATTGCAACGGCTTTAGCCTGTGAATTTCCAATTTGTATTGTTGGATTACTAACCTATTTCCTTTTTAAACCAATGACAGAAACATTTAGAATATTGTGTTCACTTTTAATGATAGGTGCAATTCCTGGTTCTATTGTAGCTGCATTTACAGTATCAAAGATGAAAAATGAGAAAAATCTCAAGACATTAACTGGAATATTTATTGTCTTTTTAGGAATTTTTGTATTATTAAAAACCCATAAAATCATTTTTTCCTAATTTCTCTTTTTTTTTTGGATATAATTTTATATCATAGATTCTAATTATTCTAAATTATAAGAACTTTTAATATTCGAACTGTTTCTTCATCAACAATTCGCTCCTTAGGGCTTTTCAGTAGTAATATTTAAACCAATATTTCATTAAAATAGAATAAGAAAACTTTACATAATTGTTCGGGTTCAACTTTTTTATGCTTCAATTATTTTTCCCATATTATTATATTTTCAGTGAGTAGCGCAAGAAATGCAAGGATCAAATGACCTTATCATCATTTGCACTTTTTTTTTAACGATTGATATGTCCATTGTCTTATAAAGCTCCCGAGCATATTTAATGATCATTTTGTTTATAATTGGCAAATTTATCTCGGTTGCTATAAAAAATTTTGCCTCTTCCACCACATTTCTTTTATCGACTTTATAATAGTGTAAAAGAGAACCTCTTGGAGCTTCTACTGCACCAATCCCTGTAAAATGCCTAATTGCTTGAATATCAGGCAAAGGAATAAAGGAATTTAACAACTTTAAGTCTAATGTTTGTTCTATGTATTTCAGTTCGTAATAGATTTCTATCAATCGAAAAAAATTTGCATATAATAAATTTCTATTCCATCCTTTTTCAAATGAACTAAAATAATTATCAATTTCATTAAAACCAAAATTTCGACCAATTTTTTTTCGAGCTATTGGTCCAACTAAAGTATTATTTTTCCCTTCCCCATAAAAGTTTATCCCTCTCAACCCAATATCCTTGTCAAAATAATTATTGAAATCTTTGGGACTAAAATCTTCATATTTTGTAGGATTTTTTATGATCCTAAATTGACCATCATATCTATCATAAGTAGTATTATTGTTCAATGCCATGTAATTTATTTGTGGGAGATTATAATAATTTGGTGGAGCATGTTTTGAAAATTTATTGATAAAATATTCAATAATCCCTCTTATTGCAATTAAACCTTTTGAAATATAATTTTGTATTAATTTTGAAATATTAGAACCTGGTTTAAATATAATTCCTCCTGGTAAAATATTGATCAGATGTACGGATCTACCTCCTATTGATCTACTAATTTCATCACTAATTTTAATTAATTCAAACACATTTTTAGTTAAATCTTGATTATAAACGAGTAAATGGTTTAAATCAAGGTCTTTACTTGTAATATTAAAAATCTTTAAAAGGTCTGGAAGAGATTGAAAGAAAAAATGAGTTATATGTGACTTTAAAAGTTCACTTAGCATTAGTAATCGGCGTAAAAAAATAGCTTGTTGAGTTGGTTTGATGTTGTATATATTTTCTATTGCCTTACAACTCACAATGGTTTGTGATGCATGGCATAAACCGCATATCCTTGAAACGATTCGAGGTACATCTAATATTTTTTTTCCTTTTAGAATGTTTTCAAATCCTCTATAAATTGGGAGTTGAAATTCTGCATCAACAATGCGATCATCCTTAATGTACATTTTTAAATTACCGTGACCTTCAATCCTTTTACACACATCAACAATTTTTATCATATTATGACCTTAAGATTTTTGGTTTTGAGAACCTATAATAAAGACCTTTATATTTTTTTAAATCTGTAGATATATTCGCGAGGCTGATAAAATTAACCATATTAGAAGTAATATCTTTAGAAATGGGGCCCATACACCCTTCACATGGCATTCCAACTTTAATGCATTCGTAGTCACATCCTTTTCGAGTAATTGGTCCCAGACATATTATACCCTTTTTTAAAAAGCATTCTTGTTTGTCATTGGTATATAAATCTTTATTTTCAGGTATGAGTTTATTAATAAGGGTTTCTTGACTTAAAATATAATTATTGTTGATAGGACACCCATCACATAAATTCTTTTTTGATAAAACTATTTCTTTTTGTTCTAATATCTTGATCAAGCTATTTCCAAATAATTTTGTTGGAGGGGGGCAGCCAGGAATAATTCCACTTATATCAATAACATCTGTTAAAGGTAAGGCTATATTTTCTTTTGATAAACTAGTGATACCACCATAAGCGGCACAGGTTCCTAATGCTATTATATGTTTTGTATTTTTTTTAATTTTTTTTATGAGATCAATCTGAAATTCGTTAGAAATACACCCTTCAACCAACGCTACATCGTATTCTCCCTTTTCAATCAATTCATTATCTTCTATAAATGGAAAATATGATATTTCAGTTTTTTCTAGTAGTTGAGGAAAAAAATCTAGAGAAATTAATGAAGAAATGCATCCACTGCAAGATGTCAAGGAAGTTATCAAAAACTTAAGCTTCACGCTCTAATTCCACCTTTAGCATTGTGTAAAAACTATTACATGTAGGTTTCATGCCTATACTAATTTAATAAAATTATTGAAGAAATAAAAAATATTAC
>JBHLMB010000063.1:0-7280 GCA_048938565.1 Promethearchaeota archaeon
GATGCTCATGTTAAGCGCTTCAATGATAAAAGAAATCAAAAACTACAATAAAAATGATTTTCGATCGATTTTTGCATATGTTGACTCAAATAATACTCCAATTATTAAGATACTAAAAAGATTTAAATTTATTGAAGTTGGAAAAATCCCATTTTTTGAACAAAAAAAAATTTTAATTTATTGTAAAGTTCCATTCAATAGCCAATTAATAATTATCTCACTTCATCCAAGACTAGCTGAAAATATCAAGGAAAATGTTGAAAAATTAGGATTAAAAAGAACTCTTTTGTCTAAAAATATTTCATTCAAATCAAATACTAGTAAAGTCCATCTTAGCATTAAAATGAAAAAGACGGTCAATCCCTACCCTGCAAAATATCAAATTTTTTCAGATGGTAAAGTGATCGCACATTTTCTAGAGAATAAGCAAAAAGATTTTTGGTATGATTTTATTTTTGTTGAAGATACTCCCATAATGCTGAAAAATCTCGTAATGCAAAAAATTCTATGTTCCTTTGAAAAATCTTCAAGAACTCTTTTCTTTTCCTTAATAGCTGATGCCAACGATGTTAAAACGCAGGAGATGTTGCTTAATTTAAATTTACAATATTGTGGTTATTTACCTTTCTATTTCGGAAGTAAAGATGGGATTTTATTTGGAAAAATAAAGTTAAAAAAAATAAAACAGATATATTAAAAAAAATGATAAAAATGTCAAGACCAACTATATTATTCCTAAAAAGTATGCCTGAAGTCTTGCTTTCAACTGAAGATTTTGCTTTAAAAGTGAGAGATGATCCTAAATACGATGACAACGAATTAATCAATAAAAAAGCCATTGATACGGCATTTGAGCTTTATGAGGATAGATTAAATCCTACCTATAGATTCCCACTTTTAGCAAAAACCAAATTTGATGTGTATCTCGAAGGGCATTTCATTGCCCAAAATATTCCAGAAATCTCTTCTATAGTAAGTCATAAAATATGTACTATAGATGTATTACGCGATTACTTGGAAAATCATCCTGAGATTACTCACATTGGACTTACAGCTTATGCGATGGGAATGGATAAGACGATAGAGACTATTAAAACGATTAATAAAGATTACTCGCATGTGGAATTATTCGTTGGAGGGATTGGAGCCTTTTATCCTCATGTTCAAGAGCTAGTTCCTAAACAAAACTTATGCTTTGGAGAAGGTGTAAATTGGCTCAGGAAGAAATTTGGTTTAAAACTCCTTTCTAGAAACGAATATATAATTCCTAGAATTACTGGAAACATGACTCAATTTCCAGTTCCATTAAAGTCTTCATACTTGATCACTCAAATAGGATGTCCCAATACCTGCGATTTTTGCTACTCTTCACACTGTCCAGGTTATAATCCTTTTTCGAATCCCCGGATGATCATTGAACATATTGAAGAAGCATATCATAATTCCAATGACGATATTATTTTACACATATGTGATCCAAATGCTTTTTACCCCGAAAGGGTGTGGAAGGAAGTTTTCAATTATTTTATAGAAAATCAAAATAAATTCGATAGGAATATTTTTGTTTGGAGTTTAGCTTCGCTAAATCATTTGAGCAATTTTAATTTGGAAAAAATTCAAAATTCCCCTTTAAAATTCTTTTTTGTTAATTATGGTATTGAATCAACAATAAAATCCTATAAAAAAAATAGAGGCAATCCAAAAGAAGTGATTAATACTTTAAATAAACTTAATGTCTTAACATACCATACTTTCATAATAGGATTCCCGATTCATACGCCTGAATTATTAAGAAAGGAAGTCGCGAGTAATTTACAGTACGATTCAGATAGGTTTTTTGTTAATGCATTTAAACCCATTCCAAACACGCTTCTCTATAATCAACTGAAGGACGAGGGAAGACTTCTTGGTAGAAATTTGCCACCTGAATTTTTATGCACTTACGAATACATGGCTTTTAAACATCCTCATTTAGGTTATGGTTTCGACATACTTCCATTTATTTTTGAAACATACTATGAAACAGAAAAAAAAGAAATTGATTTTTGGGGAAAAACTACTGATAAACTATTAAACATTTTCGAACATACAAGTTCAAGAATTATAAAAAAAGCCGCTTCGACCTTTATAAATTTCAGTAAATTAAATTTTAAAACCTTTAAATATCGAATGTCAGATGACTTAGTTGAAATTTATGCAAATAAAATAAAAAAAAATGAGGAAAAATTAAAATCCTTTTCCTAACAATATTATAATTGACAAAACAATATAAAGAAAATGAGTAAATTATTATTCTTAAAAAGCTTGACAAATGTCTATACAACCGAACGAATCGCTTTAGATGTTCTCAACAATCCAATTTATGATGATAATCCCTTGATAAATAAGGATTCAATTGAGAGAGCTTTTGATCTTTACGGAGATAAATTAAATCCTTTAAATAAGAAATCAATACCTGCTCTAACAGATATCGATCTTAACATAGAAGGGAATTTTATTGCTAAAAACATTCCAGAAATTGAAAGTGTTGTTATAAATGAAATCTGTACAAAAGAAAACCTATATAAAATTATAGATAAAAATAACGATACAACCCATATCGCACTGAGCACTTACGCAATAGGAATGGCCAACACATTGGAAATCATCCACCTCTTACAAAAGGATTTCGCACAAATCGAGCTTTTCGTAGGAGGCGTCGGAAGCGTGTATCCCCTGCTACAAAATGTTGTACCCCCAAAAAATCTATGTATAGGAGAAGGAGTTAACTTCATTCGAAAGAAGTTTGGATTAAAACCTTTAGTTGGGAGAGATTTTAAAATTCCAATGATTTATGGAAACAGTACTAATTTACCACTCTCAATTAAGACATACTATATGGTAACCCAACTTGGATGTCCTCATAAATGCGATTTTTGCATAACACCAAATTTCTACGATCATTTTCCATTCTCAAACGCAGCAAAAATCATTGATTATTTTGAAAAATTATTGAATTCAAATCTTAAAGAAATATTTGTATATTTATGTGATCCTAATGGTTTCTATCCAGAAAAAACATGGAAAAAAGTTTTTGATTATTTTATTCAAAATCGATCTAAAACAGATAAGAACATTTTTATAATGGGATTGGCGTCACTAGAACACATTAACAAGTTTGACATTGAAAAGATTCAGGAATTTTGTCCAATTAAATTTATTGGTATTAATTATGGGATAGAAAGCACTTTAAATGGAGGTTATCTTAAAAATAGTAATGTAGCAAAAAAAGTAATTGACCGACTAAACTCAAATAATATTATTAGTTTTCATAATTGCATAATTGGATTGCCAATACATACAAAAAAAAATATTCATTTAGATATTCAAAATAATTGCAGCTTGAACTCTGATATCATATCCATTAATACATTTAAACCAATACCTCGAACGCAAATTTATAACGAAATGAATGCTCAGAATCGGCTTTTACTCGACAAATTACCCCCAGATTTTTTATATATGGAAGGTTATCTTCCTTTTAAGCACCAATATTTAGGATTCGGTTTTGACATTTTACCTTACGCATTTGAAGCATATTACGAAAGCGAAAAACAATTGATTGATTTTTATTCAAATATTGCGGATAAACTCATTTCAATGTACTCTATTTCAAATTTAAAATCAATTAAGAATGCAATAAAAATACTCGTTAGTCTAAGCAAATATAACTTCGAATCTTTTAGCCAAAGAATGCCTTCAAACTTATCAGAATTGTATAAACTTAAGTTGAATCAAATAAAAGTAAAAACACAGAATTTTTAATTTTTTTTTTCCAAGTAATAAACATCATTTTCCTGTCTAATACTAGCATAAGGTTCTATGTATTTGAATAATAGAATCTCTTCTTTAGATTTATTAAGAAGCAGTAAATTCACAATTTTTTTCAATTCTTGATCATTGTTATATTTTTTATCAACTAGATTCTCTAAGTCGAAAAGCATTTGAGATTTTTCATTGATTACTTTTAACCGAAAGGATAATTCGTCTTCATCTTCAATAGAAAGCCAATGCATTTTTTCAAATGTTTTCAAAATATTCAGTAAGAATTTATTTTGATCGCTATATTTTTTAAAATCTCCCAAAAATTTGTTAAACCATTTATCAAAAGCAACAGATGTCATAAAATTCAGAGATATATGTTTACTCTTTGATAATTTTGACCATAGATATTCCGATTTATCGTTAATAATCTTTTCGTAATTGATTAGATATTGAAGGTTTTCTTCTAATAAAGCCTGTCTTTTCTTTCTTAGGCTTTCTCTTCTATATAATAATTCAGTTTCCTCAATATCAAATCGCGCATAAATATCACTTTCAGAAAATGTAAATTCCTTTATTTTAATTCCTAAAACCCCTAAAAGTGCTGCAAGGGCTTTACAATTTTCATAATGGAGGTTAGTGTAATTTCCAATGAATTCTATAACTCCTGAATGATATTTATTTTTTAGAGGGCGAAACAAATCCAATCTAAGTTCTTTTGTCAATTTATTTGAAACCAGGAAATTTTTCATTTTATCTACAATTAATTGTATGCTTTTTGAACTAGCAGGATCCATTGTCGCTAAAACATATTTTCTGAAGGTGAATAAGAAATATGGAATTATTATATTATCATCATTATATCTATTTGGAGCAATTCCAATTTCAAAATTTTGAGTAACTGCTTTAAATGTGATTTGATCGTAAAAATTTTGGGTATTTGTATCAGGTTGAGATTTTATAGAATTCAAACTCAATCCTTTTTTCCGAATGTCTAAAACATCTTGAATGGCGTGATAGCAAAACGATGAAATGCTTTTATATTCAGGATTTTGTTCGTTTTTTTGTTTTTGCTCTTCGATAAAATCATTTAATTCTTTTTTCAAGTATGGCGTAATTGTGAAACTCAGGCGTTCAGTTTTTTTCTTTTTTGATAGATATTGAGGAGGAGGCATTTAATTATAATTCTCTTTAGTTTATTGGTATAACTTTTATTACCAATAATATCAAGACAATGTTTTTATTTAAATTTTCCAAAAATATAATGACTTGCAAAGAAAAAAATAGGATCATAACTTTTTACAAGCATATATAATGAAACCTATACATTCGCTCAAGACGATCAAGATCAATTCACATTTGATTGTTATTAGAGAAAAGTTAAATGACATAGATCCACGCTTACTCACTGAATATACAAATATTTATTTAATATTGGGCACCCACTCAGCTTTACTACTAGATACTGGAAGTGGTTTATGCTCGATTAAGGAAGCTATAAGACATTACATTGAAGATAGAAAGCTAATCGTGCTTAATACTCATTCTGATTGGGATCATGTTGGGGGAAATTTCGAATTTCAGAAAATTTTCATACACGAGCTTGAAAAGAAAAGAATAAGTAATACTCTAGATATATCTATTCTAAAATCATCTCCTAAATCAATTGTTAAAAAGTTTGAAAGCAATGATTTTAAGATAAAACCAGCATCATCTATAGAGGGTTTAAAAGAGGGAGATAAGATAGACTTAGGAAACATTCAAGTAAAGGTATTTCAAACGCCAGGACATTCGGTAGGATCGATTTCCTTACTTTCAAGCAGGGGAGAGCTTTTTACGGGCGATACTGCTCATTATGGTACCGTCTACTTGCCTGAAAAAGGAGATATTGTGGAATTTATTTCAAGTCTTGAAAGGTTAATTCGTCTATCAAATATAGATACAAAAATATTTCCTTCTCACGAGCAATACGATGTCGATAATAATCTACTCACCGATCTTCTTGAAAAGGTCATATCAATCGATAGAAATTGGGATAAAAGAAAATATAACGATTTTTTAAAATCGTGGATCATTAATGATAATCCTTTTAAATTGATCGTGCCTAAAAGCTAGAAGATAGAAAAATATTGCTAAAGTATAGGATTTACTTGAAAAAAAAAATCCCAAACTAGGTTAATACTTCCAATATTTTAGTCAATATTCGGGCTTTTCCACCAGTAGATTGTAGGAGCGTTTTACCACAAACTAGACAAGAAACATCTGTTGCTGCACATCCAAAAATTACTTGTTGATTTCCGCAATTCAAGCACTTCACCCGTAGAAACCTGCTTTGAGGTTGTGGAATTAATTCCTTTGATTTTTTCTTTCTTTGCATAATTTAGCCTCTTTTGATTTAATCCATTATTTCGAATTTCTTTACCCTATACGATTTTGCGTAGTGTTTCTTTCCACACGAGCCACATTCTAGCATTGTTTGAGTTCGCTTGTTGATCTTGGCGTTTTTATGAAATATCTCTTTTGGAAAAGAACCGTACCCTTTTTTCTTTCGCTCCACGCGTCTCCTACCGTGGTTAAGCATCCTTTCTTTTCCTTTTTTATACGCTGAAACCGTATGCTCCTGATGGGCGTGGCAATACGGACAGTAGCGATTTATAGTTCGTGGAATTTTAATAATAATCACTTTTTTGCTTCTTCTTACTTTGAAAAAATGCATTCTAAATTTTAAGTTTTATCTTTTTAGCACGCCTAATCACATTTAACGCCTTGTCGAAGTAATAAATTATTAGACCATTCTTTAGAATTTTATAAATACTACCAATGTTTTATAAATAATTAGATGGTTTTCATACCAAGTTATAAAATTGAAGTTAGAAGGGTCATTTAATGTTTAAAGATAAATTTCAAGAAGGAATTATCAGCGCAAAACAATTTGACAGGGAGGATATAGATCATATCCTAAAGAAAGGAAAGGAAATGCTTAATATCAAGAACTCAAACATATTAGCTGGAAAAATCTTAGCCACTTTGTTTTTTGAACCTTCAACACGAACTCGTTTGAGTTTTGAATCGGCCATGTATCGACTTGGTGGTAATGTTATCGGTTTTCAAACTGAAGACGTATCATCGATAAAAAAGGGAGAAAGTATTGCGGATACGATTAGAACCGTGGAAAATTATGCTGATTGTATTGCCATGAGAAACTCTTTGGAAGGTTCTGCAAAATTAGCATCAAGGTTCGCCAAGATTCCCATAATTAACGCAGGATCGGGTAGTGGTGAACATCCCACTCAAGCATTGCTAGATTTACTCACGATTAAGGAAGAATGTGGAAAGATAGATGGTTTAAATATAGGCATCGTGGGGGATTTAAAATACGGACGAACAGTTCACTCTTTATCCATTTTACTTTCAAATTTTGAAGCAAACCTTTATTTTATTAGCCCAAAAGCTTTATCTTTAAGAAATAGATATAAGGA
>JBHLMB010000063.1:7290-9114 GCA_048938565.1 Promethearchaeota archaeon
ATTCAAAATCAAGTAAAGTTTAAAGAGCTTGTCAACTATCGAAATGTAATCGATAACCTGGATGTACTCTACATGACAAGAATACAAAAGGAACGATTCGTAGATTTAGAGGAATACGAAAATGTGAAATCAGCATTTATCTTTAATGAAGCAGATCTAGAAAAAACAAAGGATTCATTTAAATTAATGCACCCCCTTCCACGAATTACAGAAATTGTTCCTTCAGTGGATAAGTACATTGATAAAGCAATTTATTTCAAGCAAACAGGTTATGGCTTGGCAATGCGAAAGGCACTTCTAGCTGAGTTATTAAAGGAATGAATCTCAATTGTATAAATTCATTTATTTTTATATTATAATCCGATTATACAAGATTTCCATTGATAGAAAAAGCAGACAATTTTGAGTTTGATAGAATCTTAAAAATTTCAAAGATATTCTCATTTGAACTTGAATTATGATTAAAAAGAGCCCCACCACTTAAAATTCTTTCAAATCTTTTGAACATTGTTATTTTTTGTTCCAATCTCAAGTTCGAATCGGTTCTAACTATACTTGTCTCATATTCAATCGATTTAGAATCCTCATTATTGGAGTTTAGATAATTTCCCTGATGAGGTTGGCCTAATACATACTTTTCGCCCTCATTTTCATTTTTCTCTTTAATCAAGTTTTTTAATAGTTTTAGAATGTTTATAGCAAAAGCCTCGCTTTTGTCGATCCGGTCCATTTCAATGCCACAATGGTGTTTAATCGCCTCGTTTAAACCATAAAAACTCACGGATTTAATTGCTTCATTTATCCAATCTTTTGATCGCCATTTAAAAACAGTATTTATTAATTTAATCCATTCTTTATTGGAATTCAAATTTTTTTGCATTAATCTGCTTTTACATCTAAACAAATCAAATACCAAGTCCAACTTCTCTTGAACCAAATCATGAAATCTATTATCGCTATATGATGCCTGCATGGCGATTTCCTGCAGGTTAATTAAGATTTTGTCTAATATAATTGAGTTCTCTTGATTTTCTCTTGAATTTCTTACATTTACGATTAACGAGTTAATTAAGCTCAAAGATAGTCCATCATAATAAATAAAATTGTCTTGTACTATTTCTGGATTCAATTTAAGGTCCAGATTAGTATAATCGTAAAAAATAAAGGGTTTTATAAGACATTGATTTAATTGGTCAAGTATTAACTCATTAGATTTAGAATTGGTATGTTTAATATTATCCATCTCATGTGTAGTAAACTCAAGTGCTAGGCGAGAGTTGTTAATATTATGAAATACATTGAAATGATTAAATTGTCGAGCAAGGATATCAAAGAACATTTTTTTTTTCTCCTCTTCAAGCGAATCACAGACAGAAATAAATTCTGTATTGAAATTTCCAATCAGGAGATCTTGAGAATAAAATGGAGAGATTTGGAATAGATATTCGAGAAAGCTCGTTAATAATGACATTAAGGCTAGCTTATTGTTTGTTTGCAACGCACGCTTCAGTACATTTTCATTCAATAAGGTTTTAGTATCAAGAAAGAACCCTAGAGGTCTTAACCACCAATAATTTAATTGAAGGAGTGCTAATTCTCCTGATAAATACGAATCAGCTAAATAATTTGGAAGCACATTCAAGAGTAGAAATTGTTCGGAAACATCAGAACCTAATTGATATATTATCTTATCAGGAGCGTGATTGTACTGGTTCATTGCCATTAAACGTCTTACCTCGTGAGGGGGAGTTCCTAGCCTGGTTAATTCGTGTCTAACACTTTCAAATCCCCTTTCGAGTAATATACCATTTATATATTCACGCA
>JBHLMB010000064.1:0-9083 GCA_048938565.1 Promethearchaeota archaeon
TAAGGTGGCCCCTCTAATCTCGTTATCAGAATTCATGAAATTCACGATCTCGTCCTTAATTTCAGTTTTTAATAATTTAGAGGGTTTTCCTAACGAAGAATCGGCATCTATTTCTAGATCAATTCTTTGGTACCCCCTCACATGGAAATTTTTATCTAAAAACGCTTGAAACGCATGTTCGCACACTTGTCCTGCTCTAATAGAAATTGATGTGAGTCCTTCGCTTCTTTTAACAATGTTCTTTGGAATGCATATGACTTTTTTTATTTTACAGATTGGACAGATGAAAGGGATGTTTTTTACTCCTTCTTTTTTATCCATAGAAATATCTTGAATTTTATTCATGGCCATTTTAACTCAACCCAACCGCTTTTTATTTATTTTTCCAAAGAACCAAATTCCACTAATAATTTTAAGAACTTAGAACGCGTCTTTTTTAGTATCTGGTATTTTTTAATTAGTTCTTTAATATTATTTTAAAAATCCCATTATATATATAGGTAACCTATCGACAATAATGATCCTTAAAACTGTTTATATATTTCAGAATAAACCAATAGTTGGATTAATGTAATAATGCATAGATTTTTATAGAATACAAACGAACAGTAAGATCATTAAATCATAGGCAAGAAAAAAATTCTATTTGTATTTCATTCTGGTTCAGGAAGTACCAAGCTTATCAGTTAAATTCTCGTTAAACAATTGGTTAAATCGTTCGAGATTGATGTTATAAGACTACCATTAAAATTTAATTTAGACACGCTGTCAAACTACGATATGGCGCTCCAGAGACTATATTTTTATTCATTCGAAGATAACAAGTATAAGTTAAGAATTCTTGAAGAAAGGTGCGCTAATTGAGATAAATGCGTAAAAATTTGTCTTCGAAATTGCTAGACGAATGTTTTAACATTCCCACATTTAATCCAAACAATTGTGAATTTTGCTTGGGATGCGTTCACCTCTGTCTAAAAAAAGCAATCATATACTCGAAATCCATAAAAGATAGGTCAAGACTTGACGAAAAATTTTACAAGAGAGCGAAATTAATGACCTTCAATCGTTTACGCTCTTAATTTCAAGATTTTGGATTTGATGAGCAAGGCGAAACAGCTCCCTGTATCTCCGCATTCTTCGTTCGAGCTTCCTTCTCGTTTTTCTCCTTATTCTCCTGATGTTTAATAATTCAATATCTAAAGGTGTTCTGTGAACGATCTTTTGCAGGGCTTCGGTAAACGAATAAAATTGAACGATATTACCGTCCCATTTTTTGCTTTCAAATAAATTAAAATATTTCGCGTTAAAAGCATCGTTTATTTTATTCATACATTCTTCTATATGGGATTTAAAGTCAGAATCTTCTACTTTTTTAGCACTTATGGCTACGACAAATAACACGTGAGGGTTGTATTTCAGGACGAGTCTGCGATTCGAAAACATAAGGTATTCGAGCTTGTCAATAAAAGCATCTTGAATGAATGACACGATTGCTGACAGGAGCCCGGATACTAAATCTTTTGATATTCCTTCTTTTTTAAAGTCTACATAGATTTCTTCGAATAGGCAGACTCCACTATTGTTTTTAAGAATCCAAATTCCATCAATTACGAATTCTTCTGATTGAACTGCTTGTTCGACCATATTTTCACTTTTTTTTGTTGTTATATTAGTGATATAAATTTGGATTTTAATAATTAAGCATTGCACTCTCAAAATATCAGAATTTTTAATGTTAAAATAAGTAGAAAAAAAAAAGAAGCTTAAATTCCTAATTTACACCACATATAAAGGAGTAAGAAAAGATAAATTCAACTCTCTTTCATAATCATATTGAATTATTTTGTTTTCTCCTGTTCCTGAATGATTAGTTTATTAATTTGGTAAGTATAGAGTTGAAGATTATCAGTATCACGTAGTTTTTTGATTAATCTATCAACTTGCCTCTGAGCAACTGGCCTGAGTTGCTTGTAATTGTAGTCAATTATTTTATCCACGGGGATTTTTTTATTATTAATAGGTTTTTTAATAGATTTTTGATTTGATTTTTTTCCTTTAAATTTTAAATGATCCTTGTAAATCTTTCCTCTGACATGATTCTTTTTGCATTTCACGCAATAATACTTCGATATAATAAACACCTTTTCTTTATTTAGTTATATTATTGATTTTTGAAATAACTGTTACAAACTCATTTTTACATACATTCTAAGATATATAGCATTTCTTCGTGTGAAATGTAAAACCTATCATTCTCTTTTATTAAAAAAGCATAAAAATATTCCGAAAGGCCTAAAAACCCATGAATAATCGATTCATCTTGCTCAAAAATAAAATTAATTTTGACCATATTACGACCCCTAATTTTTAATTTGTCATATACTCTTTCATCAATGAGTGGTATTTTCAAATTTTCTATGAGTTCATTGGTTTTTTGTAAGAAATAATTTTTACTTCTCATTATTATTACCTTCTTTGATTTAATTACATGTTCTACATCTTTATTCTTAAAGGTATGATACTTCCGTGTTGATGGCCTTTATCTATTCTAGAAAAATTGGATTTTGAGCATCTATTTCAAATAGAAATACATCTTCTACTTTTCAAGGAGTAGGTCAAAACGAAGTTTCAACTAAAAGAAACGATTCTAAGAAGATGTCAAATCATGATTTATTCCCATATAAGAAATATAAATTAATCTTTATATTTTTTAGGATTGAGAATAAAAATAAAAAAAGGTAAGAATTTTAATCCTTGGATTCACCTTGAATGGATTGAAACAACATCTCGATGATTTCGTTAATTCTAGGCACCATTAAGGATGGATTGGGAAGATCTCCTTCTGCTAAAAGACAATTTTCAAATAATTGGTTGATAATTAATTCTATTTTCTTGCTTTCAGGATCTTTTTCGTTTAGCTCAATAAGCCCTTTAACGATTGGATGATCGGGATTGAGTTCGAAGATTTTTTGTGGAATTTGAAAATCTTTTCCTGATTGCGTTGCCGTCCAGTATCGCATTGCCCGTTGCATACTTGAGGTCATCCCACCTGCAGGATTTGCCAAACGACATGCATTGTCGTAGAGACGATCCGAAACCTTTACTTCAATAATTTTTTCACCTAAAATGGATTTGACATTCTCAAGAAATTTCTTAACATTTTCAGGTATTTTTTCCTGAGAATCGCCCTTATTTTTGTCTTCCTCTTTTTTATCTTCTATTTTTTCTTTTTTTTCTAGAGGTTCCGTGACATCAATTGGAGTAAATTGATATACTTCGGTCTTTTCTTCTTCTCCTTCCACTTTAGTTAATTTGTAATCTCGAACATTCATCATCAGAAAATTATCGATCGGTTCATCAAGAAGCAAGACTTCGAGATCATTTTCATTGTAATACCCTAGATGAGGGGATAGTCTCAATGTGTCCAAGTTTTCCCCTACTAAATAATAGATCTCTTTTTTATCTTTAGGTAATGCTTTCACATATCGAGTGAGGCTCTTGTATTCGTCGTTCTTTGTCTTAGAAGTTTTAAACCGCAGGTATTTCATAAGCGTTTCCGATTTCACGGGGTCAGTTACAACACCTTCTTTGAAATAAAATTCATAAGCATCCCAGATTTTTTTATATTTCTCTGGGTCCTTCTCGATAATCTCATCAAGTTCCCGCAAGATTTTTTTGACCAATAATTGTTCAATTTTCATCATAATCCGGTTCACTTGGATCGTATCCCTGCTAATGTTTAAAGGTATATCGTCGGAATCTACCATTCCCGTCATAAAGCGCAACCATTTCGGAATAAGGTCCTGACAGTTTTTCATTATCATCACATTTTTCGAATAAAGCGTCAAGCCGTAATCATCTTCGGGTCTAATAAAAGCAAGGGAACTCTGTCCAGGGACATATAAAATCGACCTGAATTGAACCTGCCCATCAACCTTATAATTGATGACATACATGTAATCATCATATCTATTGGAAATATAATGATAGAATCCCTTGTAATCGTCTTCATTAATATCTTTTGAGTCTCGTTTCCATAATGGTTCTAACTCGTTCACGGGTTTAGGTCCTTTATCTTCCTCGCTTTCTACATCATCCCCTTTTGCATCTTTTTTATCAGCTTCTTTTTTCATCTCGACTTCTAGTTTAGACACATAAATGGGGAACGAAACATAATTGGAATATTTTTTCACGATTGATTCGATGCGAAATTGATCTAAATATTCCTTGTCTTCTTCTTTTAAGTGAAGCTTGACTTCCGTCCCTCGAATAAGTTTATCTGTTTGAGTTATAGTGAAATCACCCGTTCCCTCAGATACCCACATATTAGCAGGTTCTTCTTTTAAATAGCTCTTTGAAATAACATGAACTTTATCGGCTACCATAAAAATGGAATAAAATCCAATCCCGAATTGTCCTATTATATCAAGGTCGATATTTTGAAGATCTGTTTGTTGTGATTTTGTTAATTCTTCTAAAAACTTCTGGGAACCACTTCCTGCGATTATTCCTAAGTTGTTGATGAGTTCGTCTTTTGTCATGCCAACACCCGTGTCTCTGATTATAAGTGTATTGTCTTTACTATCAATTACGATTTCAATTTTGAGCTCTTCTTCGGGATTTTCGATGTCTTTTTCAGTAAGAGAAATAAAATGAATTTTTTTTAGGGCATCAACAGAATTACTTATTAATTCCCGCAGGAATACTTCCTTGTGTTGATACAAGGATTTACTGAGAATGTCTAATAATTTTTTAATTTCTGCTTTAAATTCGTATTTATTTCCTGTCATCAATACATCACTTTTTCAACTCAATTTAAATTAATACTTGTGATTTCAAAAACTGAACTTAATTTAAATTTAATGCAACTCATCCTTCATAAATGCAACTAATATTAAATTCTTATGAAATTCAATTATTCTTGGAATGAATGAATTAAAGGAAAAAAAGGAAACGAGTTTTTAACTCTCGCTTTTGATGATTTTAAATATGTTTTTTGCAAATTCAGGTTGATATTCCATAAGAGCCTTGGCCTTTAATGTTACTATCCTGAACTTAACAGTTATCTCAAATCCTATATCAATAATATGAAACCTTGGCTTGAATCCGAATTTTTGCTTGAATTGAACGCAGAGTTTATCGGTTTTATCAATGAGAATTCTAAAGCGCTTAAAAGGATATTTAATCGAAAAGTTATACATGTGGATAATCTTATTAGCGTCTTGACTGATCTGTTTATGAAGATCTCTGAGTTCATTTTCTTCTTCCTCTTCAGAATTGAAGAGATATCCATCTAGATGCCCCTTGCCCCTGTACTGTGGAATGATCACCTGTTTTTTAAACCGAATAAAATTTTTTGTATATTTTATCTTTTTAGTATAGTTTAATATACTTGAGTTCATTATTTCCGAATTTGCGATGTCAACCTTAACATTATCAAAGGTTTCTAGAACTACTCTCGTGAGTGTAATCGACAACACGACTCCCTTGTAACCCTTGACTTTTACTACGTCACCAATATCAAGCGGATCAATGATAAAGAGTAAAATTCCCGCCATAAAGTTAGCAAATATTTCGCTAGATACAAAGGCTAAGGCAGTACTTATTGAACCTGTGAGTATTGCCGAATATTCTGGAGGTATTTCTTTAAAGGACGGAAATCCTTCAATGACTAAGAAAGCAATTATAACAACAGAAACGATTCTTAACAAGAATTTTGCTAGGTTTTTTTGCTTGAGTGGTATTTTTTTTATTGATTGAAGTGAAATGCTAGCGATTTGATTTACACAATACAATAATACGGCGGTTAGAGCTATAATAATTGCTGCTATTATATCGTCTTGAAAGAGAGCCATTAAGTATTGTTCACCTCGTAATGTAATTCAATTGTATCATTGTTCTTTTTATATCTATCCCAACCCTCGTATATTTCTTCGGAATAAAGTTCAAAAACGAAATCTCTCAGAAAGGCATCTAAATAATCAATCAACAACTGGGGAGTCCGTGAGGTTATATACAGATTAATTTTCAATCTACCCCATGCTATCGTGTCCACGGCGTAATCTGGATGTTCACCAAATATCTTTTCGTATTTATTTGCTACATTTAACAATGAATCGTCTAGCTTTTTGGAATCTACCGAACCAAGTATTTCAATGGGTTTTACATATCTAGTGATTTTTTTTTCAATGTTCATTATCTTCTTGAACCTTTTTAAATATCGCCTGTAAGCTTTCTTGTTCCTTTTGATTTCTTCAAATTGCATATCATCGAGGGATTTCAAGCGTTTGTGCGTGAATTTTACCATGGTTGATCCAAATATACTGCTGTTGGGGAGTATCACATTTGTTCCATCTAATTCTTCTAGTTTCGTGTGGTTCAGGCTTATTTCTCGAATTAATCCCTGGATATCGTTAGTTTCTACTAAATCACCTATGTTAAATTGTTCTACTGCAAGCATATAAGCACCAGAAGCAACATTATTTATGATCGTTTTAAGAGTAAACGAAATGGTAACGACTAAAAAGGAAATTAATGCAATAAACAAGTTACGTGAAAGTATAAAAAGCAACCATAAAATAAACACTGCAAATATAACATTCAATACTATCGAAATATAAGTCCGATAAATCTGCCTTTTAAAAATGTAAGCAAGGAATGCTTTAACGGGTTTTCGAGCAATATATATAATAATATTAGTAATGATGAGATTCCCCAAGAGCGAGTCCCATTCATCCGTGCTATATAAAATCAGTGCGAAAATAGTTCCTATCAAGCACGCATAAATGATCAAGTTATAATAAGTTTTTTTCATAAGTCACAATGATATCGAATGATTTAAAAAACTTTTAATCATGATGTAAAAATAATTCTTTTTTTCCTTGAAATTATAAAACGAGAGAAGTAAAAGCTCCCAATTAAAAATAATTGCTCAATATAGTGGTGAGCGGATTTTTTCTCGTTCAGAAAATGCGTTACTTAATTGTTTTTTTAGCTCTGCAAGCTTATTTTGAAATGTACTAATATCGGCGAATTTCTTTCCTAATTGTTCATCTAAACCGTTTAATTTCGCTTGTAGGCTTTGGAAATCCTCCTTGAGCTTTGATGTTTTAATTTCAGGGGCATCCTTATTTACTTGATTAATATATTTAAGCTGTTTTTTTCCCAAACTCTTCCTAATCTTTACTTTATCGAATCTTATATTGTATATTTTTAACCTTTCTTCAGCAATAGATTTTTCAATTTCCGATATTTGTTTATGAATTCCTGCGATTTTTCTATGTGCTACAGCAACTTTTTGATTATAAATAGATTGATTTTCCTCATATTTTAAATTTGCTTCAGAGAGATCCAATAATTTTTTTACCGCTTCTTTTTTATTAAGAAATTCTTTAGATTTTCGAGCGTATTCTTCGCGAATATCGGCTAATTCAAGCTCATTTTTAACCAAACTTTCTCTCGATTTCGATTTTTTCATCTGTTGAATTGAGAATTTCTTCAAATCAGGTAAAAGTTTTTCTTCGTTTTGTGCAAGAATTAAATTTTCTCTTGCTATTTTATCCAAATTTTCTAAATCTTCTATCATTTTAAAATCATTTTTTCAAAAAGTATTTCACAGATTAAAATATTTCTACTATATTGTATTTAAGATTTTTATCATGAAAATTTATTATCTCTTTTGAATCAGATAGCTTTTAAATCTCTATAAATTCACAACTATTATTAAAATTGCATATAAATAAAAAATATAAAGGAAATATTGATTGAAAAGTCCTAATTCATCTAAACAAAAAAAGCAAGAAAATTTCAAATGGCCTTCCAAGTCTTCTTCCATTAAACGACATGATTTGCATAATTTTGAATCAAAAATTGAATATCGCTATAGTTTGGAAAACTCTCACGATAAAAAGAGAACTTCTTATTTGATGGATATGTATTTCTTCATTCCAAAATCCCTTCAAATTAACAGAGAAACTTACGAGAAGAGTTTGTTTTATACTGATCTTAACAATAAAATTCGGTTCAAAACCCCCCAAATGCCAATTAAAGGAATTCTTGATAAAAAGAATATCTTATCTCCATTGAATGTTATAACTGTAAGTTTGGAAAAAGTTGAATTTGGAGATACTAGACCTATAATTGTAAGAACAATCATCAGGGAATTAAGGTTGCTTTCTAGCATTGTTAAAACTACGCTCAAAGACGAATATGATTTTATTATAGCGTTTAAAGAGAAAAAATCCCATATTAAAGAAATTTCTGATTGGATTCAATCTGATATTGACATGATTCAACTTTTTAAAAACGAATTGAGGAAAATTGGAAAAAATTTAGCTAAAATACAAGCTTCCAAAGAATTAAAAGATGCGTTCAAATATTCAGGAGAATATATAAGTTTACAGGTTGAGAAATGGCTCATACATATAATAGTTAGTTTAGAAATGTATCTTGAATCAAAAATCAAGGATTTAATCATTAGCATTATTGAAGACGAACAAGCTTATCGAGCATCAATCAATAGTAAATTAATAGTATATGAGGGGGCAAGCAATGAAGAATTTTCATATTTTGAAGGAATAACTAAGAAATATGTCCAAGGCGTATTATATCTGGAAAAAAAGAAAAAAGATCCTAAATCCTCTTCTTTACAATTGTTTTACTCCGTTGCTGCAGGATTTGCGATGTTTATTTCTTTGTTCCTTGGTTTTTTATTCCTTGCACATTTCGAAGAAAATTCTTTTCCTTTCATAATCAGTGCCGTTATAATTTACATGTTTAAGGATAGAGTGAAGGATGCAATCAAAGGAATGTCTCAAAAAGCAGCGGGCTTTTTTTTCCCTGACAGACGCATTGATATCATTGATGGTTTTTACAAGGAAAAGATCGGGGAAAGCAAAGAAAAAATTATATTTATGGAAAACGATAAAATCCCCTCAGAAATATCCATAATACGCCATTCAAGCGCAAAGGATACGATTGAAAGCGAGGGAAAACCTGAAGAATGCATTCTATTCCGGAAAAAAATTGAACTCTACAAAAATAAAATCGATAAATTACATACAAGGAGGAAGGACATATCAGAT
>JBHLMB010000065.1:0-5681 GCA_048938565.1 Promethearchaeota archaeon
TATTGATTATTTGTCATTATTTACACACTAATCAAAGATGGGCATTTTATAATTCTATTAGTAATGATTTGTTTGTTTTAGAGTATTCTACCAGCAAGCAGAATTCCTTTATCTTTTTCTTATACTGTAGAAATAAGAACTTTTTTTAGAACGAATATTGTCTAAATTTCTATGTAAAAATATATTGCTATCAAATAAAAACCTTTTGTTCACCTAAATCAATTACAATGAAATTTCAATAATCAAGCATTGGCAAATATTTTTCTTTCAATAAAAATTAGATTCCATATGCGCAAAACAAAGATCGGTGCGATCGCTAGCGGTAGTGGATCGAACTTTGAAGCTATTGTCCAGTCAACCAAAAAGGGAATATTAAAAAATAAAGCTACCGTAGAAGTTCTTATTTGTAACAAAGCAGGAAAATACTGCATGGAACGAGCGAAGAACCACGATATACCCCATATACTCATTGAATCTGACAAGTATGATGGTTCCAGAGAAGATTTCGACAGAAAAATGATAAAAGTATTAAAAAATTATGAGTGCGAATTAATCGTATTAGTTGGCTACATGAGGTTAGTGTCTAGCATATTTATCGAAGCTTTTAAGGGTAATGTGATGAACATCCATCCAGCATTATTACCCTCATTTAAGGGATTACATGCACACCGTGATGTATTAGAATATGGAGTAAAAGTTTCTGGTTGCACTGTTCACTTTGTTGATAAAGAAAAAGACCACGGTCCCATAATTTTACAAAAATGCGTACCAGTTTTAGATACCGACACGGAAGAAACTTTAGGAAAAAGAGTTTTGGAATGGGAGCATAAAATTTTTCCAAAATGCATTGAATTATTTCACGATAAGAGGTTACGCATCATTGGAAGAAAAGTAATTATTCATGGAAAGATTGGTCTTTGATATCATTCAAAAAAAGCGGGAAATGAGTTCGTTGAAAATTCTGACCCATCTGATAGTTGTTGAATGTATTTTCTTCAATTAAATGTAGAAGATCTTGAGTTTTGAGAATTCTCATTTCCCGTACCTTCCTTTTTCGCTTTTAAGTCTTTTTGTTAATAGATCATGCTAAAATTTTAATCAAATAAATAATAATTCATATTTAAATTCTAAAATACTATGTAAACCTTCAGATCATGACTCGTAGAAAACAGGCTTCGGAAATTATAGAATTAATGAAAAAATCGCAAAATCTCAGGAATATTGGTTTGGTAGGTCATATTGATCATGGAAAAACGACACTTAGCGACTCTCTGTTGAGCGAAGCGGGCTTTTTATCTCCTGAACTAGCTGGAGAGGCGAGGGCATTAGACTACTTGGAGGAGGAGCAAAAACGTGGAATAACGATGAAATCCACGAACATATCGCTTTATTACGAAAAGTCTTTAAAAAAACAGGAACCTTTTCTCATTAACTTGATTGACACGCCAGGGCACTTGGACTTTAGCGGAAAAGTCACCCGTGCACTTAGACTTATTGATGGAGTAATTGTAGTTGTTGATGCCGTGGAAGAGATCATTGCACAATCGGAAACCGTGATTAAACAAGCTCTACAAGAAGGAGTCAAGCCAATATTATTTATAAACAAGGTAGATCGCCTCGTTAGGGAATTAAAACTAATGGACGACCAAATTCGACAAAAATATTCAAGGATAATCAATGATTTTAATAAGCTTGTTGAAAGGTATGCTGACAATGCATTTAAATCCAAGTGGAAAGTATCCCCTGTAGATGGAAATATAGCGTTCGGAAGTGCTCTCCATAAATGGGGATTCACATTAAGTATTTTGGAAGAAAGTTCCATTAAATTTTCCGATATTAGAAAGCGTTATCAAAAAGAAACATATACAAGGGAAAGCTACGCTGATCTAGCCGTTTACTTGCCAATTCACGAGGCCATTTTACAGATGATCGTTGATCACCTTCCAAATCCTAAAGAAGCCCAGAAATATCGGATTAAAAAAATTTGGTCGGGTGATCTCAATTCTGTAGTTGGGAAAGCAATGATAGAATGTGATCCCAATGGACCTTTGATCGTTTGCTTGAGTAAAGTACAAGCCATTAAACAACATCTCGTTGCAACAGGAAGAATTTTTTCAGGAAAATGTATTAGAAGGAAAGATATGCACTTAGTAAAAGAGAATTCAAACGAATCGATTAATAGGATCGCCTTATTTATGGGACAACGAAGGGAGAATGTCGAGGAAATCCCCGTGGGAAATATTGTTGCAATTGAAGGCCTTAAAAGTGTTAAAAGCGGAGATACTCTCGTTGAACACGAATTTGCTCGGGAAATGATACCATTTGAAAGCGTGAAATATGTCTCAACACCAGTGGTTACTGTTTCCGTTGAACCAGATTATTTGAGAGATTTAGACCGAATGAAAGAACTCATCGAAAATATGCTTATAGAAGATCCTAACTTAGATTTTGAAATTAAGAAAGAAAATGGAGAGTACTTACTCTCAGGAACTGGCCCCCTACATCTCGAAGTTACTGCTAACGAGATTAAGAAAAGGGGTGTTAAAATAACTATTTCTGAACCAAGGGCAGTATTTAAAGAATCGTGCATTGGAATGTCATCTATAATATCGGTACAAAGTCAAAGTGGAAAAAATTCAATGGAGGTTCAAATAGAACGATTAGACCAAAAAATAATAGATTTTTTTAAAAAATACAATCACGAGGTTTCACCAAAAAAATCTGAGTACAATATGATCCTGAAGAAAAATACATCTTTATCCGAGCAAGAAATTTCAAACATGTGGAAATGCGACGACGATTTGAATTTGCTAATTTTTGATGATTTTTCAAGTAATAAGGACGATATCAATAACATGATAATGGAAATTATTGAAAAAATCAGCCGAAATGGCCCTCTTTGTGGTGAAAAACTAACAGAAATTAAAATAAGAGTAAAAAGGTTTTCAATTAAAGACTACAATGAAGAAACGATATACACTGATTTATCAACGATGTTCTATGAGGCCATTAAAAAGGGTTTAAATGAGGCTGGTTTGATATTATTAGAACCAATCTACCACACATTCGTCCAACTTCCCCCAGATCAATTAAAAAAAACCCTCACATTGTTATCAAAATATTCTGCTAAAATTTTAAAAGTAGACCAAGAGGATGATTTTCAATCGGTACTTGAAATATTGTTACCCGTAAGGTATTCCATTAAATTTGCTGAAGATGTGCGCTCATCAACTTCAGGAAAAGCCTTTTGGCAAAATGAGTTCTATGCGTATTTAGAAGTTCCATCATATGAAGCCAATGATATTATTGGAGATTTGCGTTTTAAAAAGGGATTATCGTGGTAAAATTCTCGCATTAAACAACTCAGACTATAAGAATTGGGATAAGGTGCTCAATAAATACTCGAGTGTCTTCTTCCTTGGCATAAACAACATTTTTATTTCAATCCCTAAATCTCTTACAATTATATCCGTAGAAACGACGAGAATTGATTTTTCTTCTAAATTTAATGTTTCTGTAAAGAATAAGTGTAATTGATCGTTTTCTGAGATGACCATCTGTGGAAAATTACTTTTAAAATCTGTACCTAATAAATTGCCTATGGCCATTGTAAAATGATTAAATAAAATGGAAACGAGCTCACTAAAAGCGCTCTGGAGTAATTCAGAAAAATCATTTACAAAATTAATCTCCTTTAAATCTACTTCTTTAGCTCGATCATCGCTTCCATCAATCATAAAAGAAGCCAATTTTGTGATATCAGAAATGCTGGCTTCTATAATAATAAAACTTTCGTTTTGTCCTGCGAAATCACACCACGCTAAGAATCTTTTCTTTTTCTTTTGTTTAAATGATTGTATTAGTATTTCTTGTTCTATTGACTCCAAGAATGGAATATTAATGTCCACGCGCTTATTAATCATTCTTGCTAAAGCATTTGCTGCGTTACCCGTTCCGATGTTACCGATTTCTTGCAGGGCATCCTTCTGATTCTCTTTCAGAATTAATGATTGATCCAAGATATTTGTTTTAAGGTCTTCTATTTCATTGTATTTCCCTTCTTGGCCATCCAGATCGTTTGAAGAGATCTTTTCTTCAGCAACTTGTTCATCCAATTCTTTTCCGTCTTGAATACGGTCACCTAAGGACATTTCTTTAAAAAGATCTAAAAATTTGTCTTTATCCATTTCCATTATTACTTTGTTTTCAATTTCCAAAATTTCTTCTAATGTCTTTAATATGTCCAATTGATTTTTATCGGTTATGTAATAAAGCTCTATTTCAAGGCCAAAATCGCTCGTTTCTAACATTTTCAAATTTGGTTTGCTAAAATAAATCCTTCCTATTTTACTTAGCGCTCGAAAAATGATGAACAACCGAACTTTTCTTAATTTACAAGTAGGATTAAGCCGGATGTAAATTTTAAAAGAGTGTTGCGTGTCTTCAGCAAGAGCATGTTGGACTTGTTCCAGACTATTTGAACCCTTTTCAATGTATTCTTCGATAATTAAGCGCCTCCATTTCGACAACAAATAATTGATGTTATATCTATTTGTTTAGAATTTAAAAAACTTTATTTTTTTTATATTCAAAAATCATTTCACTTATATTAAAAATTCATTATTTCACTCATAATCTAATTATTCGTTATGAAGATAACTTTGTTTTCATCTGAAATGGGCAATACTTAATATGCGCCCGCCGGGATTTGAACCCGGCCCCTCAGGTTGGGAACCTGAGATTCTACCTTTTTATTTTCGTTGATAATTTCAATGAAATCTATACTACGAGCGCTTTTTTCCAGGACTATAGATTATTCAATTATTTATTCTTTATTAATTTATTTAGTCTTAATTTCGGGAAAAAAGCTTGTCCATACCTCGTGCAGGAGTTGTCATCGTGTAAGCTTCGCTTTTCTTACAAGAGTCATTCAATGGACATGATTTGTATTATTCTTCATTATCTAGCCTCAAGTACAGCCTGATCCTGAAGATATCGTAGATATTACTACTATAACTACAATGATAGTAATTACGATAGCTAAAGCGATTATCATCAGATACCTTTTTTCCATTTTTTACAGGCCTCATTTTTTTGTCTAATTTTTTAATTGTATTATATTAGCCTTTTAACCTTTTTTTAAAGCTAATAAAAATTGTAGATCAATAGTACTAGATTTAATAAAAAAATTTTTAAAAATAACAAGATCTTCATCGAAATATGATATTGAATTTTTTATAAACATTTATATGTCCTTACAGACATTTTATTAACTGTTGATACATAATATTTATTCCTAAAATATAATATTAGTGTTGATGTGTTGAAAAAAACAATAAAGATTCTCATTTCGGGATATTTTAACTCAGGAAAAAGCACTCTCATTAAAAGTCTTGATCAAGACGCTGTAGTGATTGAAAAAAAACTGAGTAACGCCTATTCCAAGGAAAAAACCCAGACAACCACGGGCTTTGATTTAGGACGAATAATTTGGTTACGCCCAAATCTAAGTCCTGATACAATGGGACAACTAATGTCAGAATCCGATTACGAGAATAATAAAAGCAAATTTGAAGGATGGGATGTCAAACAAGTTGAGTTAAAGGGTGTACCTGGAAAAATGCATTTTTCAATCATTCGGAGTATCCTGGCAAAAAGATGCGATGGAGTCGTTTTTCTTA
>JBHLMB010000065.1:5691-8964 GCA_048938565.1 Promethearchaeota archaeon
AGACGGAAGTGAGATGGAAAGCTTGAAAAAGGCTTTAGAGGTACTAGAAGAAACAAAAAATTATCTAAATAATGACATTCCAATTGTAATTATTGCTAACAAGTCCGACAAGAAGGATTTTCAAGGTAGTCTTAAGATTTCAAGCGTTATTGGAGAAGATGTGCTCGAGGGATCTGCTATCACTAAAAAAGGCATACCTGAAGCAATCATCTTAATTTTAAAACGCGTTCTAGGAGAATAGATACTGTTCTGCTATTTTATGTTTATTTATTAAAAATTAAGTTTTACTATTAACTCTCTTTACTTTGTTTTTAATTTCCCTAAAACACATCTAAATGAAAAGACTTCCCAAGGGAAAGCAACAAAAAAAATATAAATTTTTTAATATATCCTACACATATTATGCGCGATAAATCTCTCAATAAAATATACGAATTAATTCCAGGTGGTCTTTTTGGACTACTCTCGGTGGTCATTGGACTTATCGGAGACCTTTTGTCAATTTTATTATATCCTGGATATAATATGGCAATACATATGGCAAGTAATCTGGGTATTGGTCCAGGAGGATTAATTTTTAATTCGGGCATTGTTTTATCGGGAATATTTGCTATATTGTTCTATTTATATATGGGGCAGCTCTTTAATGATGGTTTTAATGAAGATAAAATAGTAAAAACAGCAGTTTTTTTTGCTGTTCTTTCCAGTATTTTTTTTATTTTAGTAGGTATTTTTCCTGCTATGGGAGAATATGAAGAAATAATTGCAATCCATAGCGTGGCTGCTCTATTGAGTTGGCTCACTGGGATCTGTTATTGCTGTCTATTCTGTTATTTAATATTGAAAACTAATCATCTTTCTAATTTTTTGTTTATATTTCCTTTTATGGCATTAATAGCATTTTCCTCGCTCCTTATCGCCATTGCCATTCCCAATGCGACAATCATCGTACCTTTAATAGAATGGACAATGGTATTTATTGTTTCGTTTTTCATTACCACTCTTGCATCATATACTCTCTATAAAAGATTATGATCTTCAATCTAAAAAATAATGCCTTAAAATCCGCTTAAATCTAGTAATAAATTAATAAAATTTCTAAGCTTGAATTTTATAATTGATAACCTTTATATATAAATACAATTATGAGGACAATATTTATTAGTTGAAATGATTATTCAATTTTTTACTAGATACTTTTATAAAGGAAAAAATGAATTAAATACAAAAAATATTAATATTGATTTTTCTTGAATTATAATGAACATTGAAGACCTTTCATTTGATAAGGACATATTCATTAAAAAAGATGACACGCTTATTGTTATCGATATACAAAACGATTTTATTCCAGGAGGCGCTTTTCCCGTGGAAAAAGGGGATGAAATCCTAGATACCATTAATGAAATCATTGAAATATTTAAATTCAAAAACGGAATCATCGTGTTAACTCAAGATTGGCATCCATCAGACCATATGTCTTTTGCAAGTAATCACCCGAATAAAGATCCAGGAGACGAATATCAATCTAACGATGGAGCAATAGGTCCCGTGTTATGGCCAGATCACTGCGTACAAGGTACTATTGGTGCAATGTTTCATAAAAAATTAAATGTAAATGCTGCAAGAGCAATCATAAGAAAGGGTATTCATCCTGAAATTGATAGTTATTCCGCGTTTTTAGAAAATGATAGAAAAACTGAAACAGGGCTTTCAGGATATTTAAAAAGTTTAAAAACAAAAAGAATTTTTTTATGTGGTTTAGCACTAGATTATTGTTGCTATTTTAGCGCAATGGATGCTACTTCTTTTGGTTTTGAAACTTATTTTATCGTTGATTTAACGAAAGGAATCGATCTACCCCAAGGAAGTATATCAGATGCCTTTAAATCAATGAAAAAAGAAGGAATAAAATTTACGAAGAGCAATTACATCCACTAATTTTATGATTTAGAAATTTTTTTCCTATTATCGAATAATGTTTGTAATTCCTGAAGTATAGCCGATCTTGCGTTAGGGGCGGGAATTGATTGTGATCTTTCTGTTTTTATTGGTTGTTGAGGTGGAGACATGAATTCCGGGCGCGTTGGATTTGTAGAATATATAGGCATTGGAGCACTTGTTGATTGTACTTTCGCTATAGGCTTTCCAGATTCCAGATTAGATAATCGCTTATTAACTTCGTTGAATTGTTGCATGACGCTTTCTGATAATCTAATCAGGCCATTTAAAGTGGTTTCAAGAATCGATGCGATACCTTCTATTTTGCTTATAGATGGATCCTTCAAGGTAGCGGTTTGTTCCATTGTATCCTTTAGGTATTGGGCAAATTTTGGTTCTTTTGCAATCATTGAATAAATTGAACTTAAGTAAATGTCGTATTCGAGTTTTTTTTTGTTTGTGAATATTTTTTTAATTTCGTCTTTAAGATACTCCACATTAAGCAGGATTTCGTTGTCTTCTTTTATGTCAGGGTCAAATTTATGTAGAAATATGAGAATATATGGAAATTCTTCAAGTCTATTAATGATATTAATAATTTTTCTAAAATATTCCAAAGATTCTTCGTATAGCTCAGAATCTTGTAGATCAATTACATATATTATTAAATCTATCCCAAGGAAGTATTTTTCAGGTTCCCTTAAATACTTGTTTCGATATTCAAGCTGACCTCCAAAATCCCAAACATTCAAGTTTAAGTTGCTTGTCTTTACTTCTTTTCTCTCAACGCCCTTGGTGGGTTTTAATCTTGCGAGATCTTTTATTCCTAACTGTCCTCCGAATTTGGAGAGGATAGTAGTTTTTCCTGCATTACCAAGACCTACTACGATTACTTTTTGCTCCTTCTTCTCTATAACCACGGATTCACTTTTTATTCGTTCAGCAATCAAGCTTATAATTGTCGCTTTTTTTATTTTTTCTTCTATTTCCGTGTCTATTAGGAGGATTTCTTCGATTTTATTTTTCTTTTTAGGATCGCTCTTGTAAAGCTCCTCGAAAGGCGATTCTTGATCTAAATACTGAAATTCGTGTATCTGAGTGATATTAAATAATTCCTTGATGAGTTTTACATCAACATCCTTGAGAAAATTAAAGGCTGAAGCGGGTAATTCTAAGATATCGTCCATTACCCTGATTGGGGTTGATCTGAAATTTTTTATGGTGTTTTTGTCCAAGAATTTTGAAATGAGCTTGAGCTTATCCTTTTCTTTTTTTGCCATGTCTACACTTCATTTTAATACTTACTATGGTTAAAGATCGTTCCATCTATAT
>JBHLMB010000066.1:0-3954 GCA_048938565.1 Promethearchaeota archaeon
AACTCCCTTGAGAATTTTAACAAGCTGATTCCAGCGTTCATCGCGAACTTGCTGGTAGAAAAAGCCGTTTTCGTCGTGAGAACTGAAGACATTGATAAACCCCTGGACGAACGATACCTCGAAAGGACCGAGTGCCATTTCTGCTTCGACGCCATCGGTAATTTGCGACCGGAGCACTTGATTCCTACGAGACAGAGTGGCTATCAAGGACCAAATCCAGGAATGATATGGCACGATGAGGAAACATTCACGAGGCTATATAGGCAATGGAACGACATTGTGAGCAGGTACGAGGACATCATCGTGGGATTGAATCGTTTCAGGTCGGCGAGCTCGCTGTGGAGCACGCTCCAATCCATTAAATTCATTCGAGAATTAAAAGTATGAGCTTGATTAAATGCATTTTTTTTAGTATTTTCTCCATTTATTATGTTTTAAGAAAAAAGTATATCAACCATATCGTCATTTTCTCGCTATTTAGACGCGGCAATTAAGCGTTTCACAAAAAAAGGGCGCTCATTCAAGCCTCAAAAATCATTCCATTGCGTCAAAAAACGAGCGCGGTCGTTGGATTTAAAAGCGTGGCATTCTTTAAAACATTGAAGCGAAAGAAATTCGCAAAAAAAAGAAGCACCATAAAAGGGAAGGAGGAATAACAACGAATTATCGAGCCGAATTAACGGAATTGAGCACCTTCAGGGTTAACGAGCACTTATCCCTCGTGCTCGTCGAAGGCACCGTGTCCAATCGCGGCAAGAATCGTTGGACCGAGATTCGCGTGAACGGAGAGCCATTCCAACAATGCAAGTTCCTCTTACTACGCGTCGGACCCAACGATGCCAACGAGGTTCGCTCTATTGACGAGGCCTCGGAAAGATTAGGCGCAGAAATGGAGAACGACGGTCGACTGGAACGCTACGGCCTCGCGCCCAAGGACGAGTTCTGGGCGCACTGCTCGAACCTCCAAGCCTGGCACGATCATGGCTACGACACCCGATTGCTTCACTCGAACCTCGCCTTTCCCCTGCTCAGGCACCTTTCGGACGCTGGCGATAGCCTGGCAAAGAAGGCCTTTAAGGAGGAGATCGCCAAGCGCCTGATGGAGGGATACGATCCAACAGTCTTGTTCTTGAACGAGAAGGGATATATGAATTACCTAACGAGGGACGAGTTCTGGAGCGTGTTTTCGAGCGCGAAAGGAAGCGATGTCTTGCGCCAGATTGAAGAAAAGTTCGATGCCAGGTTCGAACTTAGCTGGTGCTCCGTTCTCAAGGAAGACGAGGAATTCGACTTTCAACCGTTTCGAATCGAAGACGGCGCCGTCGCGGAACTCTTTCTCAAGTACCCCTTGCATATCAAAGACAAGGAGTCAAGCGAGTGGATCACGTCCAAGCTCGGCGAATTAACGTCGCTACGCGTTTTAATCGTTGATTGCGGGATGATATGTTTTTCCGATTCGTTTAAAAGGCTAAAAAACCTCGAAATACTCGAGATTTACGCCTGTCCCTTGAAAGAAATTTCAGTTGGTCTCACGGACCTTCCAGCCCTCAAGACGCTGGAAGTGCACACGACAGAACTGGTCAACATTCCTGAAACATTTGGAAACTTGAACACGCTCAAGGTTTTACGAATGAGCGAGAACGGCATTTCTGCCCTTCCCGAATCTTTCAAGCGCTTGTCGTCCCTTGAAACGCTTGAGCTTGGGACCAATCAATTCGACTTATTTCCCGAAGTGGCGTGCGAGTTAGGATCGCTCAAAAAATTAACCTTGGTTAATAACAAAATATCCAAAATACCAGACTCAATAGAAAAGCTCGAGTCCCTTGAGGAACTGGACCTTGAGAGCAATCCGTTGGCAGTCGTGCCCGATTCAATTGGAAACCTGACATCGCTCCAAAAGTTAAAAATGAGTTCGCCCGAAATGGAACGCTTTCCCGACTCGCTTGGCAACCTGACATCACTTCGAGAATTGGATATGGGGGGCAGGCGCTTGAAACGACTTCCCGACTCGCTTGGCAACCTTAAATCGCTCCGAAAATTATCGCTAGGTTCAGGAGAATTGGAACGCCTTCCAGAATCTCTTGGTAACTTGGAGTCGCTTCGAGAATTACGACTCCGCTCGAAAAATTTAAGAGAACTTCCGGAGTCTATCGGTGGCCTTGCGAGCCTGGAAAAACTCGAGATAAGGTACTCGAGGGTGAAAGACCTTCCCGACTCGATAGGCAACCTCAAGAAATTGGAAGCGCTCCGCCTCACGAGCAGCTGCCTGGAGTCGCTACCAGACTCTATTGGCGGGCTCTCGAGTCTAAAGGAGCTGGAGCTTTACGAAAATGACCTCTCAAGGCTTCCCGAAGCGATCGGAACGCTGAAATCCCTGGAGACATTGAGATTAGAAAGAAACAACCTGGCTTCCCTCCCCGACTCGATTGGAGGGCTTTCGTCGCTAAAGAAATTGGAACTGACCAAGAACGAGCTAACCGCCCTTCCCGATTCGCTTAGCAATTTAGAGAGCCTCGAGCACCTGGAAGCTGGCGAAAATCAATTAACCTCCTTGCCCGACGGATTTGGCAAGCTAAAATCGCTAAGGATCCTGGATGTGAGCAAGAATAATTTAGCGGAATTGCCGGAATCGTTCGGAAGGTTGCTTTCGCTCGTGATCTTGCATTTGAGCGATAATTGCCTGAGATTGTTCCCCTATTCGTTTAAAAGATTGATAAATCTCGAGTACTTGCACGTAGGATCAAATAAACTCGTAGACCTTCCACCCATGGTATATTTTCTTAAAAAACTCGATCTAATTGAAGTGGCGAAAGACGATCCCAAGCCCATTATCAACTCGATCAAGAACTTGCAAAGGACCAGGTCCGTCCGAATGCGTTTTTCTTAGATTTTACTTGGAAATCTTGATGAAATTGTACCATCATTTTTAAAATCATTCATTGTTTAATTTTGATGCTGGAGTTAAATTTTAAAAAGAAAGAAGAAAAATCTAAAAAGGCGTTAAAAATCGATTTATTTTGCCGAATCGGTCTTTGGAGGATTCTCATCTGCCGGATCAGGTGCGGGATTCGATAATTTTCTGCGTTAAGGTAACAAATGCATCGTCCACGCCAATTCCAGTTTTTGCACTCGTCTCTATGTAGATGCTTCCTTCGTTTTCGGCGAATGCGCGTGCCTCGTTCCTGTCAATGACCTCGCCAACGTCCTCGATTAAGTCAGCTTTATTCCCGATGAATACAAAAGGCAAGTCAGCACCTGCGAATTGTCTAATCTCAGTCAACCACTTTCGCGTCTCCTGGTAGGTTTGTTCTCTCGTGAGGTCAAACACGAGTAAGGCTCCAGCAGCGCCCTTGTAAAAAGTGCTTCTTATGAACTCGAACCTTTGCTGTCCACCAATATCCCAGATGGAAAGCGTTGCGATTTCACCTGGTTTGAATTCTACATCCTTGGTCAAGATGTCAACACCAACAGTGAGTTTATAATTAGCTTGAAACCGTTGCTTGATGAATCTCTGAACGAGGCTCGTTTTCCCTACCGCTGCAGCCCCGGTAAGTAATACTTTTAGTTTAAAACTTGACATGAAGCGTTTCTACTCCTTTAGATTTAAAGATTGTTTATTAAATATTTTTGTTAATATATTATTTAATATCTTAAATCGTATTTAATAATTTATTTTATTTTTGTTCTTTAATTAAGAATGTAATAAATTTGTTTCTTAAATATTTTTATAAAATTATTAATTGAATACTCTTATTTAATTTTAAGCAAAATTTTAAGAAACAATTTGTGATAGATTGAGGAAAAAAGAATATTCCCCTATAATTCAAAAATGGAGATTAATATAGAAACAAATTTTTATATTTGATAATTTGTTGGACTAATGATATTTAAAAATTGATTGTAAAACTGGCTGATATTTTCGTTATTAGGATTATTATCAATAGCTTTCTTATA
>JBHLMB010000066.1:3964-8958 GCA_048938565.1 Promethearchaeota archaeon
TGTTGGACTAATGATATTTAAAAATTGATATCCTTCAAGAAAAATTGGTAATTACATATTTTTATTCTGCTATCAAGTTTTATATTATTTTAATGGTCGAGAATTTGCCAAGAATATGGGACCGATTATTTTAGAATATAAAGTATAGTAACTTTGAAGAGTGGTACGGAATCCAATCATTTCTTCTTCGTTTGCAGAAAGAGGGCACAAGATAAGTTCTTCTGTATCTCGTATTGTTGATATAAATTCAATGAAAGATGTTAACCGTCTCAATTGGATATTTTTGATTGACTTTAACTCATTTGTGATGCTCTCAAGGTTCTTGTCTTGAAAATTGCTTATTAATAAAAATTGAACACCTTTTTTTCGAGAAGCTGCGCGTATTATGGCGTTTAGAACTTCGACATTTGGTTCAGGTAAATAGATAATTATGCTGGATTTAACTTGATTTATTGATTCGAGGATAACTTTAGTGAGTGCCTGCCTCCCGCTTAGAATTTCAAATACAGAATTCATATTTTTTTACCTAATTTATTAAATTACATCCTAAGAAAACTAAGTTTTTTTATTCAATGATATGATTACATTATAGAGATTATTCTATTTCATCGTGAATGGCCTTGATCGCATCGATCATTTTTTCTTTCTCGACAACGATAGAAATGTTTAATTCTTCGTAGCTTTGAGATATCGCCTTAACATCAATGCCTTTTTTGTCAAGAGCGCTAAAGATTTGTACCTTTGTCTTGTTATCCAAAACTTTTAAACCAGTAATATTTATGATCGAAATCGTTTCCCATTTTAGTTCGAAGAAATCTGAACCAAAATACTCGTCATTTAATGCGTTGATTGCTTTTTCGGTATCTTCGCTTTTTACAACGAACGAAGTGCTAATCTCAGTGGAGCTTTGAGCTACGAATGACACGCTAATGCCGTTTTTTCCCATCACTTTAAAAATCTTTCCCAACACTCCAGGAATATCAACCATTGTTCCCGAAATAATGGTAATGATGGTGCCTTCTTCTTCTGCTGAAATGCCCTTTATTTGTTGCACATCTGATTCAGATGTAATTCTCGTGAAATTCGCTTCCTCTTCGGGTTTATCGAAATTACGTATTTCTAAGGGGATTTGTTTCTTTTCAATGGCTTCCAAGCATTTTGGATGGAGTACTTTAGCACCAAAATTTGCTATCGCCTTCGCTTCCTTGTAATCGATGCTTTTTATGAGGTTAGATTCCGGAACATATTTTGGGTTGATTGCTAATAGACCATCGATATCTTTCCATAAAATTACTTTCACATCCTTATCAGAACTCTCCTCGTAGATGGCTCGCGCTAATATCGTGGCCGTATAGTCAGAACCGCCCCTTCCAAGCGTGGTGATATATCCAATCTTGTTCCGACCAACAAATCCCGTCACGCAAAATATCGTATCCTTTATAGGATTTTCAATAAACGGAACAATTTGAGTTTTCACGCGTGCGTTCGTGAGATTATACAAGGGATAGGCATTATTAAATTCGTCGTTCGTTATGATCAGGTTATTTGCAGAAATAAATAACGAATCAAGTCCCTTACTTAACAAGTATTGGTTGAGGATGTATGTTGATAAAATTTCTCCAAAACTTAAGATATAATCTTGATAATAGGGTTCCAAGCCAAATTCTTTCACATCGGCAAATACATTTTCGAGTTCTGATAATTTATCATCAACCCAATCTTTTGCGTTTATATAATGAGGAGATTCCTCGTCAAATATTTGTTCAATAACAACCATGTGTCTTTTTTCAATAAGAGCCATATTTTCATCTACTTTTTTCATATCTTTTACTTGAAGTGCGGTATTTAGCAAGATATCCGTAATACTATTAAATGCAGACACCACATAGACTTTTTTTTGCTTATTATATAGCTCAGTAATATTGAAAATTTTACTAAACGCCTTGTTATCGACCAAGCAACTTCCTCCAAATTTCATTATAACGATGGTCATGGTTTATCTCCATTCGTAGTTAAAATTATTGTCTTTTAATACTCCCACATAAAAATATTTTATCATATTATACAAAAAAATAGAAGATTGCATTATGTATTAGTTGGATCTTTCAAATTTTTTCCATTAAGCCGATTAAATTATCTATTAATTTCTTTTTTTCCTCATCGATATCGGCGAGTACGATTCCTTGAGGAATCGGATTTTTTGCATCCGTAACAGGAGGCTGTCCGTAAAATACCAGATGTTTTATATCCGAACTTAAAGGAATTGCCTTTACAAGTGGAAGAACCAGCAGGTCCTCTTCTCCTTCCGTTATTTTCAGCAAGGTTGGTTTGTTTGATTGCAGGATCTTTTCTAAAAGGGTAAAACTATCCATATTAATACATCCCTGGGGATTTATTAAACTCAAGGTCTCTTCAAAAAAACTTTCGAATTGAAGTTTCATTTCGCTTCGTTGCGTTTTTTCATCAACTATGCATAATTTTATGAAAGATCTCAGAAAATCGCTTTCCATAAAGTCTTCAGAGACAACATCTCCTACTAGATAAAAAGCGAGCGCAAATCCTTGTGATTGGATTTTTTTTACCGTCTTGATTACTTCTTTAATCGTTTCGCTTCTTTTTCCCGTTATTAATCTTCCTAATGGAATTGTGAATCGGTGTCGTTGATCTGCGGGAATTTTTAATAGATTCATTACAATTCATTTAAGCAATCGCTTATCGTCATAAATTCCTTACGTGGAATTATTCTTAGGATATAAAAAGCACGTGGTTTCATAAATATTTCGAAAAAAGTAAAAAGCAGGAACAAATACTATACTCGATGATTGATCTGCACTTGCATTCACATTTCTCAGATGGATTGGATTCACCGTCTCAACTGATTGAAAAAGCACTTGCATCCAAGCACGATATAAAGGCGATTGCACTCACTGATCACGATTCTATTGAAGGAGTAAAGGAATTCTTAGATTACGGAGAGGACAAAGACATTATAGTCCTTCCAGGAGTAGAAATTTCCATAAAAGATGATCCTAAACGCGAGATCAAAGACGTGCATGTGATTGGATTGAACATAGATTATTCATCTTCAAAATTAAATAATGAGCTTAAATTACAGTTAAAAGGTAGGATTAAACAAAAAGAGAAGATATGCAAGCGCCTTAGGGACGAGTTAGGATTTAAAATTAGATTTCAAGAAGTACAAAAAAGTGCGGGAGGAAACTCCATTGGCCGACCTCATATCGTTGATATATTAATTAAGAACAATTCTGAAAAGGTCAAGAATTATACAAAAGACAAGTTATTTGAGATGATCAGCGTGGGGGGTATTGCTCACTTCCCAAGAGATTTTGAGCTTACAATCGAGGAAGCCGCGGAATCAATAAAATCTGCGGGCGGAGTTCCCATATTAGCACATCCAGGCATATACGAAGTGCAGGATCGTTCATTGTTTGTTGCCATGTGCGTGGATGCGGGTATCAAGGGTATAGAAATAGAATATACTTACGACAAAAACAGGCCGTTTTTAGGCACGGAAAAAGCGAGTTGGGCTAAAAAATTTTTCCCAGAATTGTTTGGCAAGATTGCTATTAAATACGATCTTATCAAGTCGGGAGGCTCCGATTATCACGGAGGAAAGAAAAACATTTTTATAGGGGACGCGGGCGTCCCAGATGCTTATTTAAAGCGATTGATATAATATTAAAATGTATTAAAGCATCTCATTGATATTTGCAATTTCTTCGTCTACTTTACTCTCCACAACTTTAAGCTTTTCCAACTTCTCCTTGTATTCTTGGGCGGTAATCTCTCCCGTGAGTTCTTTCATTTCAAAATCCAAGGCCATTTTCGAAATATTTGCTTTCTTTATTTTCAAATCTGTTAAGGTTTTTTCAAGGTCCCTTCTTTGCGTGGGATCTGTTACCTTTCCCGGGGACGAAACTATACCCGCTTCTACTTCCGGAGCGGGAGGTTTCTCTTTCTCGAGGACTTTTGCTTCATCATCCTTTTTTGGTGATTCCGTTGTTTTAGGAGCTTGTCGCTGTTCCCTTTCCAATTGAGTTGGATTCGTTACTTCGCCAAAAGCAGATGTTTTTAGCTTGTTTTTTGCGTCTTTAGGTACGGATCTTATTTGCTTGGGAGTATCTTTTATCATAAAGTCCTCCGGATTTAGCGTTATCCCGGGTTCTGTCGAGCCTTCTTCAGGGGATTCGACTTCTTGAGCTTTTTCAATATCTGGTAATGGAGGTTCTATTTCAGGAGCCTCTGGACTAGTGGTTAAATCCTTGGCTTCTTCCTTCGTTACTTCTTCGATTTTCTCAACAGTTTCTGGGGGTGATTTTGTCGTAGGTGTTTTTAACATTCCCTTGATCTTGCTTGCTTTCTCGAAAAACTCTTTTCCGAGCGTGTCATCTCCCAAGTCAATGCAATAGTCGCTAATTCTTTCAAAAAGTTGAGCGCTTTCTTCGAGATTACCTTGTTCTAAGGCAAATTTAGCTTTTTCCATTAATTGATCTCTTTCTCTCAAGGGTTTTAAAAGTGGAGATACATCAGCGTTCATTTCCAATACATCTGCAATGATTTTTATCATTTTTTCCCTGTTTTTAGCTCGATTTGCGATCATCGAATAAGCTTTCAGACCAATGACTTTTTCTATTTGCGTTGGAGACATTGCACCTTCCAAATCTTGCTTATTTCCAATCACGGCCGTAAGAGCATTTGGGGCTTGTTCTTTTATTAACTCTAAGAAAAATTTGCTTTTTTCCACATTTTCTATGGTTGAATCCGTTATTAATAGTACAGCATCGCTTCCCTTGATGAAATTCGTCCAAAGATAACTGAACTGTTCTTGACCCGCAAAATCCCATAAACTGAATTGCAGCTTTCCGATTTTAATGGTAGCAATATCTCCAGTAATAGTAGGCACATGCTGCATAGGTATCTCCTCGGCTTTAATGAGTCTCGTGGTAGTTGTTTTTCCAACGCCAGAAAAACCA
>JBHLMB010000067.1:0-8916 GCA_048938565.1 Promethearchaeota archaeon
CGTCTGTATCAAACTTGTATTGAATTGGCCATTGCGTCGCATTACCCTTTTCGTCAGGGCGCTCAAAAAAGTTCCAAAAGGATTTAAAAATGCGAGGAGGAAAAAAATGACAATGAGAGTCTATGTATTTAAAATCGTAGTGAGAAAAAGTCATTAGAAAATAACAACTAAAAATTCTATAAAAAATTCACTATAATAAATTCGTATTATTAGATTCTTATGTTAATGTTCAACAGAGTTCTTTTAAAATTTTACTTGGTAAATGAAATTAATTACCAGGAGATTTTAATCTTAGTATTTTTTTTTCCTACCCAAGACTTCTCTAAAAAAAGAGATTTTATTTTCTTATTAGTGCATAGTTCCAAAAACCTTTCGTTCCATCCTTTTATTAAATAGTAATAGTTCTCAAAATCCTTTTCAGAATCATTGTATGTTATGATAATTTCATTGTCTGAAACGAAATCATACTCCATGTTGCTAAAGTTAAAAATCATATTATGAAAGCGTTTATATCGTTCCATTGCCAATTTAATATTTCCTTCACTAATTATCTGTTTATAAAGGGTTTTCATCATTGCATCACAGAAACTTTTACCCCATTTTACTACACTCTCTTTATTGTTTCTGGCTTCTACTCTTACAATGGCGTTTAATCCCTCTTTATATGCGGAAAGTGGATACCACGCAGAACTTAAGATTCTTTGAGACAAAAAATTTCTTACTTCATCTGAAATATCATCATAAGCTCCAGTCTTGTTTGATTTGATTGCTTTCACGACCTCTTTAAACATTGATCCTTTTACTTTTTTCGTAAAAGTTTCCCCCATAAATATCCCTTTTTTTTTTTAAAAATAGTATAAATGCATAAAGATATTCATTTCCTATAATTATAGGAGAAATTTGCCTTTAAATAATTTTCTATAAATTGGAATAAAAAAAATCGGATTCTTGGTTCATACTGATATCAAATCCTAAAGTTCTATTTGTCTTTTTATGTAATTTATTTTAATTCTCACAACTTCTTTAAAAATCATTCTTCTAGTTCTAATAAATTAAATCCCGGAATAAATGTAAAATTTAATGTTTTTGAAAAACTTTATATATATGAACGCCATTCATTTATATCAAACTTAAGGTTTATATTTCAAAAAATTAAGATTAAACAAAATAGAAATTTGGAAGTAAAATTGAAACTTTTTAACCGAAGTTATGACTGCATATTTCGTTTTAGACAATCAAAATTGCTTGATAGATCTAAAAACTGTGTTTTATGTATCAATCTACGAATAAAATATTATTTGAACATATCTCGTATGACTCAATTGAAGTAAATATTAAACAAATGATTTATTTACTAAAAGAGGTAAAAATAATAATGAAAGAAGAATGGTTCAAACACCCAGCGAATTTAGTTGATCTTTTTGAAGATTCTGTAAAAAAATTTGGAAAGTGTAAATATCTTGGAACGAAAAACTCGAATGGAGATTACGAATGGGCTACTTATGAACAAGTAGCTTCTCGTGTTGACAATCTACGTGGAGGTCTAGCGCAGCTTGGTCTAAAAAAGGATGAATCTGTGGGGCTGATCATCGACAATAGCGTGGAATGGGTAGTTATCGCGTTTGCTACTTACGGTATCAACGCTCGATTTATTCCAATGTATGAAAAAGAACTAACAAAAGTCTGGCAATATATCATTAAAGATAGCGGATTGCGGTTCTTATTTGTAAAAGACAATGATATTTTCGAGAAAGTTAAAGGATTTAAAGATGGAATTGAGACTTTAGAAAAGATATTTATTATTCGTGGCAAAGGAGAGAATAGTATGTTAGCGTTAGAAGAATTAGGGGAACAAAACCCAATTCCATCGGTAAAACCTCATTGGAGTGATGTTGCGGTACTAATTTATACTTCCGGGACCACGGGCGATCCAAAAGGAGTGCTCTTAAGACATGGTAATATCACATCGAACTTTCAAGGATCCTTTAAATTATTCCCTGGCTTTGACGAAAACGATGTTACTTTTGGTATCTTGCCTTGGGCTCATAGCTTCGGACAGACATCGGAATTGTACTTGAACACATATCGCGGAATGTCCTGTGGTTTGATGGGTACTACTCTAACTTTAATGGAAGACCTTCCAAAAGTGAAGCCCACCGTTTTAATGTCTGTACCGAGAGTTTTTAATAACATCTACAATGCTATTCACTTCAAGATGAAACAAGCAGGTCCTGCCGTGGAAGGAGCGTTTAATAAGGCAAAACAAACCACAAAAACTTTAAGAGAGGGCGGTACAGTGTCCGAGGAAGATAAAAAAGCAATGGAAGGCATATTTCAAAACCTGCGAGGATTGTTTGGAGGTAGACTTAGATTATCTTCGACGGGAGGTGCCGTGATGAATCTAGAAATAGCTCAATTTTTTATTGATATTGGAATTCCAACTTACGATGGCTATGGAATGACGGAGACATCTCCCACCATCACGTGTAATTATCCTACTGGAAATAAATTAGGCACTGTAGGACGCCCCCTCGAAAATGTTTCTGTTATTATTGACAAGTCAGAAGTAGGTGAGGATAGCAGGGATGGAGAAATCGTCTGTTATGGTCCTAATGTAATGCTTGGGTATCATAATAAGCCAGAAAAAACTGCTGAAACAATGGTGGAAGACCCGGTATTAGGAAAGGGCGTTCGAACTGGTGATAGAGGATGGATCGATGAGGATGGGTATTTGCATGTCACGGGCAGGTTTAAAGAGGAATATAAGCTCGAGAATGGGAAATATGTGCACCCTGCTTCAATCGAAGATGCCGTCAAATTAAGCCCGTTTATCGGAAATATAATGATTTATGGCGATGGAAAACCATACAATGTCGGCTTAGTTTTTCCAGATCCCCTAATGCTATCTATTGTTGCCAAAAATATGGGAATTACTGAAATAGAACCCAAAAAATTAGTTGATGATCCTAAAATTCAAAAATACCTTGAAGAGACCGTCTTAAATCAGCTGAAAGAGGGTTTTAGTAAGTACGAAATACCCAAGAAACTCATCTTTACGGCGGAAGAATTCACTGTTGAGAACGGGCTCCTCACGCAAACTATGAAATTAAAACGAAGAAATGTTTTAGAAAAGCACGGAGATCAACTTAATGCTCTGTATTAATCATTTTTTAATCTTAAATATTTTTTAGGATTTTATAATTTAATAAAATTGAGTTTTTAGCATAATACATCTTTCATTAAAATCCGACATTTTATATGCGAAAAGTATCTTTTAATAAGGAATCATCTATTTTTTCAGATTATTTTAAAACTATAAAGTTTAATTAACAACATTCATTTATCCTAATTCAAATTTTTATAAAATTTAAAAAAATGAAAATTTATTAAAAAAATCAATTTAGAGAGCTAAAAATATGAAAGAAGAATGGTTCAAGCATCCAACGAATTTAGTTGATCTTTTTGAAGATTCTGTAAAAAAATTTGGGAAGTGTAACTATTTTGGAACGAAAAATTCTAATGGCGATTACGAGTGGGTTACCTATGAACAAGTTAGCGCTCGTGTTGACAATCTACGTGGAGGTCTAGCTCAAATTGGAGTGAAAAAGGGAGATTCCATAGGACTCATTATCAATAACAGCGTGGAATGGGTGGTTATAGCTTTTGCGACTTACGGTCTCAACGCTCGATTTATTCCAATGTATGAAAAAGAACTTGTTAATACCTGGCATTATATCATTAAAGATAGCGGATTACGATTCTTATTCGTGGTAGATGATGATGTTTACAATAAAATAAAAGGATTTAAGGACGAGATTGATACATTAGAAAAAATTTTCATAATTCGTGGGGAAGGAGAAAATAGCATGGCGGTGTTAGAAAAATTAGGAGAACAAAACCCAATTCCATCGGTGAAACCTCATTGGAGCGACATTGCGGTACTCATTTATACTTCGGGAACCACGGGCGATCCAAAGGGAGTGCTCTTAAGACATGGTAATATCACTTCAAATTTTCAATCTTCTTTTAAATTATTCCCTGATTTTGACGAAAACGATGTTACCTTCGGCATCTTACTTTGGGCTCATAGTTTCGGTCAGACTTCAGAATTATACCTGAACACATATCGTGGAATGTCGTGTGGCTTGATGGACACTCCCGAAACTTTAATGGTGGACATTGGAAAAGTGAAACCAACCGTTTTAATGTCAGTTCCAAGAATTTTTACTAATATTTACAACTTCATTCACTATAAGATGAAAGAGGCAGGTCCCGCTATTGAAGGTGCGTTTCTCAAGGCAAAAAAGACTGCAAAGATATTAAGAGAAGGCGGTACCGCATCCGAGGAAGATAAAAAAGCAATGGAAGGCATATTTCAAAACCTGCGAGGATTTTTTGGAGGTAGACTTAGATTATCTTCGACGGGAGGGGCCACTATGAATCCGGAAATAGCACAATTTTTCATAGACATTGGCATTCCGACTTACGACGGCTATGGAATGACAGAAACATCTCCAGGTATCACGAGTAATTGCCCTACGGCAAATAAGTTAGGTACCGTTGGGCGACCCTACGAAAATGTCACCGTAATCATCGACAAGTCACAGGTAGGCGAAGACAGCAAAGATGGCGAGATTATTTGTTACGGACCTAATGTAATGCAGGGATATCATAACAAACCTAATAAAACAGCAGAAACAATGGTCGAAGACCCCGTATTAGGAGAGGGCGTTCGAACTGGTGATAGAGGATGGATCGATGAGGATGGGTATTTGCATATCACGGGCAGGTTTAAAGAGGAATACAAGCTTGAGAATGGAAAATATGTGCATCCCGCCTCCATCGAGGAGGCAGTTAAGTTAAGCCCGCTCATTGGGAATATAATGATCTATGGAGACGGTAAGCCCTATAATGTTGGCCTTGTCGTTCCAGATCTGGTAATGCTACCCGTGATTGCTAAAAATATGGGAATTTCGGAAACGGATCCTGTAAAGCTGGTAAAAGATCCTAAAATTCAAAAGCTCCTCGAAGGCACCATCGTGAACCAGCTGAAAGATACTTTTGGTGGATACGAAATTCCCAAGAAATTCATCTTTACGGCGGAAGAATTCACGCTCGAAAATGGCCTTCTAACGCAAACTATGAAATTAAAAAGAGGAAATGTTCTTCAAAAATACGGCGAGCAAATTAACGCTCTTTACTGAATTTATTTTTTTATTTATATTAAAATTAAAATCGGTGTTTTAAAATAGAGTCAAAAAAGAAAGGATTAATTTTTAAAATACAAAGAACAGCAACCGATGATGGTCCAGGCGTTCGAACAACTATTTTTTTTAACGGGTGCCCCTTGCATTGTACTTGGTGTGCAAATCCGGAATCAATTCCAAGAAAACCCCAATTGCAATGGTTAGAACACAAGTGTATCGGTGATAAAAGTTGTATCGATGCTTGCAGTCAAAATGCTTTATATTTTGAAGAAGATGGTTTACACATTATCAGGGAGAAATGTACTAGTTGTGGGGATTGCGAGGAGGCGTGTCCTACTACTGCTCTGAACTTATTAGGAAAGTATTGGACTCCTGAAGATCTTTTTTATGATATCGAAAAAGAAAAGATTTTTTTTGATAAGACAAAAGGAGGTATAACCGTTTCTGGCGGTGAACCTACACTACAATCTGATTTTTTATTGGAATTTTTTAAACTCTGTAAGCAAAATGGTATTTCGACTGCTTTAGATACATGTGGGTATGCTAGCAAACAAATCTATGAAAAATTAATGCCAAATGTCGATATAGTTCTATTAGATTTAAAAATACTTGATACGAAAAAACACGAAGAATTTACTGGTGTTCCTAATCAAGTCATTTTAAAAAACGCTGAGTGGATTGCGGATTACGTGAATGAACACGGAAATAGATTATGGATAAGAACACCCTTAATTCCAAACTATACTGCCACGGATGATAATGTTAAAAAAATTGGAGAATACATCGTTAATAATTTAAAAAACATACCAGAGCGGTGGGATTTATTGAGTTTTAATAAAATGTGTGAAGCTTCATATTATAGATTAGGCATATCGTGGGTCTTAAAAGACGAACCACTCATGACAAAAGAGCAAATGGAACACTTCAAAACTATTGCTGAAAGCACGGGAGCGAAAAATGTGAAATGGTCTGGTTTGACTAAAAAAGATGATGCATTACCATCCACAATTGAAGAGAAAAAGGTTATAAAAGCACAAGATGCTTTTGATCACATGGCAAAGGTTTTTAATAAAGACGAAGCTTTAAAATTGAATGAAAAAGTTGTAATGCAATACGATGTTAGCGGACCTAGAGGAGGTATATGGCAACTTGTCATTGAAAATGGGGAATATAAAGTCACTTCTGGCGATTCCATAAAAGATGTTTCTTGTACTATGAGCTACGACAGTGTGGAGAGCTTCGTGGGGCTTAGGTTTGGAGAACTTGATCCAATACAGGCTTTTATGTCAGGTAAGGTGAAATTTTCAGGGGATCGGTCAATCATAGAAAAAGTTGGTAAAATCTTTCCCCTCGGGAAATAGAATTAATAATCCTGTTCATTTATCTTTTTTTTTTTCTTTTGAATCCGATAGAAAAGAACTTCTACTAAGATTTTAAATAATGATGTTGCGATTAATATTAAAACAAAAATCAAAAAAAAGAGTATTTTTTTCTTCATTAGAAGAAAAAAAAATATTCAATTAATAATTGTTAAATTCTGTTCGAGCGATGATGTCGTCTTGAAGACCTTTTCGAAGATCAACGAAACGAGCGGAGTATCCTGAAACCTTCACCGAGAGATCCGGGTATTTCTCGGGATGCGCTTGAGCGTCTTTTAAAGTATCCGTGCCTACAGGATTGATTTGAAGATTTCTACCTCCCATCTCGAAAAACGCTTCTGCGATGGAAGCCATTTGATCTAATCCTTCTTCGGTTGCTATCATACTAGGGGAGATTCTAACATTGAATGTTACTCCATTTGTCAAAAGGGCGTCTTTAGTGGCATGGGCCGCTGAACGGAGGGCCATTGTAAGACCGTTTTTTTCCGTTCCATTGACAGGCGAGGTTCCATTTGATACGGGTTCTCCAAATACCCTTCCATCTGCTGTTGCACCTAACATTTTTCCTTCCATTTCATGCGTTCCAGAGGATACCATGCAAGGATGATATATTCCATCGCCTCCTCTTGCCTTGTATTTTCTCGTGATATCACATATTGTATGCGCTACCCATTTTGCGAGATCATCCGTTCTTTCATCGCCATTTCCGTATTTAGGTGCCCTGTTTCTCAATATTTCTCTGAGCTCATCGGCCCCCTTGAAATTAGTAACCATGTGTTGTACTAGCTCTCCCATCGTTACTATCTTCTCTTCAAAAACAGCCCATCGGATCGCTGCTAGGGAATTAGTCACTGTACCTAATCCCTGAGTTCCCATTGGATTATTGTTGTATATGGCACCATTCCGAGTGGCATCCAATCCTTTTTCTAGACAACCTTCAATCGTCGAGGAAAGCAATGGTGACGGAAAGTAATCTGCAAAGGCTTTATCCTTGAGCTCGCCCTTCTTTACGGCCAAGTCAATTGCATTTTCTAATTGATCTTTAAATGCTTTCTTCACGTCTTCAAATGAAGTGAAAGTGCTTGGATGTGGCGTTTTTAATCCAACGATTTCATTTTTTGCCGCAAGAACTCGTCCTTCGTTTAAAGCCGCGTTTAAAACAACAGAAAGCCAAATACCGTTTCCTGCGGTATAGGAGAAATCGTTGCCCGTGCCGTGAGGTTCCACGCATCCAACGATTGAATAATTCCTGGCATCTTCTAAAGAATATCCCGTTTTATGAAGTTGTGGAACTAAAATCTCGTCGTTATGAAACGCCATTCCCGCAGTGTGCCTGAACGCTTCGACTGCTCTTTTTACAAAATCATGGGGTGTTTTTGAAGAAACTCGTATTGATATCGTGTTGAGCAAGCTCTTTACATTTGATACGGCCTCTAAAAACAAGTAGGAAACTTCGTTCGTGGCGTCCTGTCCATTTTTATCCACGCCTCCAATAGTCACGTTGTTCTGTCCCGCTATAACAACGGTAGAAAGCTTGACCAAGTATTCTTCAATTGCTTCGACTGCTTCAGCGTGAGTTAAGCGTCCTTCTGCGATGTCTGCCCTGTAAAATGGGATGAGATATTGATCCACTCGTCCTTGAGAAAAGATATTACCTTCACCGTAACTCATCTCCATGACGACATTAGTCATCCAAATCGCTTGTATTGCTTCCATGAAGTTTCTTGGAGGAAGTGCAGGTACTCGTCTGGCGCGCTCGGCAATGTCTAAGAGATCCAGCCTTCTTTCTTCTGAAGCGTTTTTCGCCATTTCAGATGCTAAGTCTGCGTAGCGATTCGAATAATCGCAAACTGCCCTTGCCGTAATTTGTGCGGATTCAAGGAAATCTTTTTTATATTCGTAATTCTCGTCAGTTTCCTTGAGCTTTGAAAGTTGTTCTGCGGCCATTTTTTCAATTCCCTTGAATCCCATTTTTAAGACTCGTGGATATCCTGGAATGGTGTGTCCTTGCATTCCAGCAAACGCAATAGAATTAGTTCCTCCTACGGAAAACATAGGAATTTCTGGAAGATCGTCTTTTTTTTCCTCAATTAAACCTGCTTGTCTAAAAAGCTCGTTTTTCTTGTCGTCTAAGGTTTTTCCTTTCCAGAAGGGAACAATTTCCTCTTTCATCTCTCGAAGTTCTTCTTCTGTAAGCGGTTGGTATCTATCAAAAAGCGAATAAATGGAGCGGAAGTACGCCTTGTATTTTGGATCAATCGTGTCGTCCAAGAGAAAACCAAATACTCCAACTTTCCTTCCTTGTTCTATTTCCATTGGATCAGCTCTTA
>JBHLMB010000068.1:0-8454 GCA_048938565.1 Promethearchaeota archaeon
AACATGTTTTAATACGACGAGTTGATAAAATTTGAGGTGTAATAAAAAAAATGAAAAAAAAAGAAATTAAAGTACAAGGAAAAAAGAGGATGATATTAACCGAACAGGACTATTGTCACATGATTAATAAGAGAACCGGAGAAATAAAACTGTGTGAAGGACCAATGCGAATTTTTTTAAATCCCTTGTCTTCAAAAGCAATATTAGGTCAAAAGAAGAACAAAATAATACTTCAAGAGAATCAATTTGCGATAGTCATAAACCCGTTCGATAATAAAACTCAATCTATACATTTTGGAGATCGTGAGGTTAGAGTTGGTCCCGCAATGTTTTCATTGCATTACAGCGAGAGATTGGATAATTCCGTGCCAAAGGGAACCGAGCAAGGAGCTAATGGAATTAAAAAAATATATGTATTGGAACAGAACCAAGGATTAATCATTAAAGCTCTTAAACATATTGAACAAGACGGCATCACGAGACGAGCAGGAGATAAGTGGATCGTAAGGGGCCCAATACATTACATTCCTCACAAATCCGAAGAAGTTCGATCTTTAATAGATGAGATTAGCCTGGCAGAACATTCGGGAATCTATATAAAGAACACAAAAACCGGAGATATCAGGCTTGAACAAGGTAAAAAAAACATAATGCTACAGCCTGATGAAGAACTGTACGGAAAGGAATACACGAGAAGTGAAATAGAAGCTATTGGATTAGAAGAAAATTTCGATAAAACAATCGCGAGACCTTTATGGGTTTTGGAAGACGAGGTTATAAAGATAATGTCTGAAACCGAGCAAAAAATAGTTTTTGGACCAAAGGTCATAATGCTTCAACCATTTGAAAGACCTTATACGATGACCATATCTGGAGGAACGCCAAAAGGTTCTCATTCCCTTAAGAGATGGAAATTAACACTAAGCACTAGATTTGTTTCGGATGTGCTAGATGTGAGGACTAAAGACAACGCAGTATTACAAATTAGACTCAAGTATAAGACTAGATTTTTAGTAGATCCAAACGATCCCGATAAATTATTTTCAGTATCAGATTTCATTGGATTAGCAACTGAAACGATGGCAGGTATCATTCGCGATGAATCCGCAAAGCACGATTTTGAAGGCTTGCATTCAAGAGCAATGGAAATCATAAAAAAAGCTATATTCAAAGAGAACGACTCATATATATTTCAAGAAAATGGATTTGAGATATTTGATGTCGACATCAAAGAAATCGTTCCAAAAGACGCAGAGATTGCCCAAAAAATGAACGATGCCATCAAGTCGAACATGGCAATTTATGTGAATAAATTAGAACAGAACGCTAAAATTGAGGCAGAAAGGACCTTAATTGATGGAAAAAAGAAGATAGAAAAAGAAAAGCAAGAACTCTTGGAAATCGAACACGAAAATTTGAAGGAACAAGAGCTAATTTTAGCTGAAATTGAAGCAGAAAAGATATTAAAAAAGGCTCAAGCAGAAGCCGAAGCAATAAAGATTAAAAGGGACGCCGAAAAGGTGGCAGAAGTAAGTAGAATTCAAGAGATAATAGCCGCAATAAATAAAGATGGTAATAATTATTTAAAACTGCAGCAAATTCTTTCGCTTGAATCCATCAATAAATTGGCCATAATTCCAACTGATTCACACATATTCCTCCCTATTAAGGATATGATGGAAGAATTAAATACTTAATTTTTTTCCTTTTTTTTTTTTGAATGTTATTCGATGGAATCCCCTGCTAGGGATGTCCCCTTGCGACTAGCATTTATTCGCAAGATTCATCCTCTCCATCTTCAATTTATTCGCTTTATTTCAATGTTTTCAATATCTTTCGAAATTCTCACCTTATTAGGTGTTTTATTATCGACCGTACCAATGATCCAGTTTTTGATGTTATTGCTTGTTAGCGCGTTAGAAAATTCTTCTACTTTATCACTGTCAACACCGATTAACATGCCTCCAGCAGTCTCGTGCGCTCTACATTCGTCGAAAGCGTATCCTAGTTCCCTGGATATTTCTTCTGAAAGATTAATAGACGGAATTTTATCGATCTCAATGGACAATTCCGAGTTTTGGAGCATTTCCTCTGCATGTCCCGCGAGACCAAACCCGGTTACATCTGACATGGCGTGTAAAAACGAAAAATCGTCAAAAGAATGGATTGTTCGAATCACATTCTGGTTAGGCGTTGTCATGAGCTTGATTGCGAGATCTATTGACTTGTTGATTTCTGCTGATGAAAACTTTTCAAGCAACTCGGGTACTTCTTTCTGGAGTCGATAAGTTGCCATTATGGCTTGGATTCCAATTGGCTTAGTTAAGATGAGTTTATCACCATTTTTTAGACCATGTTTAGGGATTATCTTGTTTTTATGTACGAATCCAGAAGCTTCTCCTCCAATCAATGGCCATTCGCAATAGATCGTGTGTCCTCCAACGACTTTAGAATTAATCTTTTTTTCAACGAAATGTTTAATCCCTCGCAACAATCCTTCTATGATCTCTTGTGGCATGTCTGTTTTAATCGCTAAAAACACCTGCATTCCCGAAATCTCTGGTACATTGAGTGCAAACACGTCATTCGTAACGTTACATGCGGCAATCTCCCCCATGATAGTCGGTTCGTCAACGATTGGCGTAAAAATATCAATATTTTTAACAAGAACAAGGTCGCTATTTGGTACTGGTAAGACGGCCGAGTCTTCTATCACACCTGCCAATCCTGTCTTTTGGAGAAGCGCTTGTAAGTCGTCTTGACCGAGCTTGCACGATCATCCGTGTATCTTTACTTGATTGGTCAATCGGTATTCTGCTTTTTTTACCATCCTCGTTCTACTTTTTTTTATTTAATTATTTATTGAATATTTTATAAAATCCCTTCATTATATTTTAATCTTTTTATAAACATCAGCACTCCCTTCATTTTTAAGCAAGCGAGTCCTATTTATCAATTGAATGAAACTCGCCGAATTAATTCACTTGAAAAGAACGAAAAAACTGTCCGAAGCGTGCCACGCTGCTAAAAACCTATATAACCTGGCTAACTACCACGTGAGGCAAGGGTTTTTCTGTCTTGACGAGTGGTGGAGGTACGAGGACCTCTGGCACGCCCTCAAAGACTCGGACGCTTACAAGGCGCTTCCCTCGCAAACCTCGCAGCAGGTACTTAAGATCGTCGATAAGAATTGGAAATCGTTTTTTCAAGCTATGAAGGAATGGAAATCTCATCCAAGGCGATTTAGTGGACGCCCTCGCCCGCCCAAGTACAAGGAAAAAGGCGGAGAATTCGTCGTTGTCTTCACCAACCAGCAATGTCGCATCAAACAAGGTTTTCTTCACTTTCCCAAGCGTTCGCGATTGCCGGCCGTGAAAACCCGCATCAAGGAGGGGCTGCGGCAAGTTAGAATCGTCCCCAAGGGATTCTACTACGCCCTGGAAATCGTCTACGAGCGGGAGGCGATCGACCTGAAATTAAGCGATGATCGAATTGTCGGGATTGATTTGGGCCTGAATAACGTAGTGACCATGGTAAATAACGCAGGGCTCAAGCCCGTTGTTATTAAGGGCGGCGCTATCAAGTCCATCAACCAATACTACAACAAGCAACGTGCCAGATACTCGAGTCTCAAGGACAAACAGGGTTTAGAATTTGAAACTAAAAGACTTCAAAAGCTCTCGACGAAACGGACCAATAAAATTAACGACATCTTTCACAAGATTTCGAGAACCATCGTCCGATATAGTGTTGCGCACGATTTCGGGAAGATCGTCATCGGGTACAACGCTTCTTGGAAGCAAGGCGTTAACATCGGAAGGAGGAACAATCAAAATTTTGTTCAAGTGCCCTTTCTCAAGCTCGTAAACCAGATTGCATACAAGGCGGATCTAGTCGGGATCGAGTTCGTGATGGTAGAGGAATCGTTTACTTCGAAATGTAGCTTCTTGGATGGAGAGCCGATCGAAAGGCGCGACCAGTATCAAGGAAAGCGCGTCAGCCGTGGATTGTTTCGTTCAAGTAAGGGGGAACTCATCAACGCTGATGTGAACGCCGCTTATAACATCTTAAAAAAAGTATTCCCGAACACCATTTCAGTCGACGGGATAGAGGGCTCTGGGTTGAATCCATATTCGATTGCCATTTCCTAAAAGAATTGACTATGCGAATAAAATTTAAGTCCCACAAAGGGTAATTAAAAATAACCTTGAATAATTCAAATTATATTATTTATTAATTGAATAAAATAATGAGAGCTTTTAATTATAAGTTATGAAACACACCAATATGGGGATGACCTCGTATATTAATATGAAAAACTCATGTAAGGAGAAGGTTCAATCTTTTCGATGTTTTCCTGCTGATGTTGAAATGATCTTTATAATAAATATTTAGCTTAATCTCATCGGCATCGGGTGCATTGATATCTCTAGTGATGTCTTTTCCGATTTTAAACACATAGTTGAACTTGAAATTTTTTGATTGTTTTAATTCATTCAAGTAAAGAATTCGTGGAAAACTTTCTTTCCTGAGGAATTTCAGGTAAGAGGGATTTTTTAATGATATTTGAATGTCTTTAAATGAAAAACTGGTTGGATTGCTCAGCTTAAATTGAAGGTAAATTTTATTTCCAATTGTTTTTACATCCTTAAAAAACAACAAGTCATTTGTTTTTAATTTTGATTCAATTTGAAGGGAAATAAGAGAGTTATTGATGATTTTTGCATTGAGTTGATTGTTATTAATGAATCCTAATATTTTTGAGTTTAATTCCTTAAGATCTATTTCTAAATAAGACGAAAGGATGTCTAATGTAATTGGATTCATGACTTCCAAGTAATATGAAATTTTTCCAATTATTATCTTGTCTTGATTCTTCTTTTCAAAATCACCAAGCTTATTAATGAGCATTTCTTTCGAGTACTTCCATTTTTCCAAATATGGACGCATATATAAATCGAACAAGTTATTATCTTTAAGAAGCTTCTCCTTTCCCGAAATATCCTCTATTTGCCTTTCAATATCCTCTATATATGTTTGGATCTGAGAAGAATTCACTTCAATGAGGTGTTCACCTTTTTTAAACTCTTTTTTCTTTATTTCAAAATCAATTTTAGATTCAAGATTTTCAAAATTTTCGTTAATTTTATTGAATCCGTCTACTCCTTGTGATATCAGCTCTTGAATGTGCCCTTGAAGGATTTGATAAGCAAATTTGTTTTTAACCTCCTCTTTTAATTTAGGAACATCCCTATCCCTATCTTCTGAACCAGTGCTATTAGAAAGTTGCGTTCCTTCCTTGATGTTTTTCAAGTTCCTATCTAAATCGCTTAAAAATTCTTGAAGTTTAACTTTTGTTGCAACCCATTTTCTTAGTAATTGCTTGAATACATCGGTAAATTCTAAATTATTAATCATTAATTCTCGGATGTCTCCATCCAAGTTAAATAAATCTTTACGGATTTGCGTGATATATGAGAACTTATCCTCAAAATCCTCATCAACAATATTATTAGATAGAATTTTTTCTATATTTGCTTGAAAGTCATACTCTTTAATATATTCAAATTTAACATCAAGAATACCAATCCTATCGTTTAATAATTTTATTTTTTGATTTAATTCTTGGAGAAACTCTTCCTTTCTTTCGGAACATATCTCCGATATGAAACTTTTTATTATTCCTAGTTCCTCAATTATTTGTATCTTTGTTTCTTCCCATTCTTCGATTAAATCAAATGCGAGTCGCTTATAATCGAATTTATCAATTTCTTTGTGAAACGCATTGATTTTTTTAATTATTTGATTATATCGCTTGTTTAATTGAATTTCAGTGCTATTAAATTTAAATTCTCGTATGTTAGAATTGAGCTCCTCCCGAAATTCTGCCGGAGTTTTTTGGAACTTTAAAATTTCTTCATTAATCAATTCTAATTGTTGTTCGATCTCCTTGATTTTAATGTCTATATTCTTGAAGCTTTTTTTAATTCTGTTTAGAAAGTTAATGATGTCTTGCTTGACATCAGCGTCGTTCTCTCTTGCGAGAGCTTTATCTAATTCAATGGCGATCCAGACTGTGATTTTTTCATCGGATAGTATGAAACATACATTTTGTAGAAGCGAAATTGTTTTTTGCCGTTCTCTCCAATATTTTGATTCTAGTTTGTAAAGAATTTTTGTAATCTCATTTTCAATTTCTACTTGATGTTCTTCGAACACCCTCTTGAAAACCAATGCTATTCCATCTCTTATATTTTCTGAAGGATTTTCTAGTTCTTCAAAAATATAATCGAAAATGATGCTGATTTTATTTTGACTCAAGTGATATAAAGCGTGAATTAAATTCGAACGATGATCTTTATCGCTCGTTTCTAGAAGGCCGTGAATTAAATTAGCCCAAATTTGATCAAAATTATTTTCTGCAATATTTACGAGCGCATCTATAACTTTAATTTGAATCCTATAGTTATCTTCTTCAAGCAGTTTTATTAGCTTTGGAATAATGGGAATGACTTCAGATGATTTTTCCTTCCCGATTTCCCCGAATAACCATATAATTAATTCTTTTACTCGAGATTTTTCGTTATATAATAAGTTTAATAACATGTAAAATATCTTGTCTTTTGACAAAAAATATGTGCTCAATATTTTAAGGAGTTCAGCAGCAGATCGGGCGACATCGTCATCCTCGTCCCGCAAATTTAAAATGGCAATGGATAATAGGGGTTCTAAGTCCTTAACTTTAGTGTAATCTTGATTGAGTATGTCTTGGAGCGTTTTAATCACATTCAGTTTGACTTTCCAGTCGTTATCCATTAATTTTTCTGTAAATTCCTCGATTAAGTTTTGTAGGGCACTCTTGTCGATGTGAAGAGATAAAATGAGGTTTCCAACAATCTTGACTGCTAACCTCCGAACAACTGCTTCCTGATCATAATAACGCCCTTTTATCTTGTCTATTAATTCGATTAATAAATTAGGTCTATACATCGAAATCTGGTAAAATATCTCTAATATTTCCAATCGTATCCAAGAATCTGTTTCGTTTATGTAATTAGATACGGATTTTACAACTTTTAAAGCGATAGATGGAGTCTTGTCGCAAATTTGATTTAGAAGGGTTAGACTTTTATAAATTACCTCAACCTCCGAGTGAGCATCAATGAGTTTAAAAATGTCTTCCGACGCTTTTTCATAATGCCCCTTGGCTATAAGTTTTTCAATAGTTTTCGTATTTAATGCTAAAGACGACACCATGTTTCTTTCAAGAACTTATTGGATGAAAAGAATTATTTTAGATCTGTTACTCTAATACTATAATATTTTTCATTAGGTTCTATATATAAGTTTATAATTTTATAATTAGGTATAAATTAATAATTAATGAACAACGGTTCGCTACTCCTCCTATAAGTATTATGTATGAGTGGGAATAATTTGTGTGTAAATTGTATCAGAAGAATCTCCTTTCGTGAAAAATTCGACAATCCTCGAGTTAGGAGGAGTACCATTCAATAAAACGCAAGAGGATTTGTATTTTTCCAAGAGAGTTAAAGCATAACTATCAATTGGTGCTGAAATCCTTGGTTCCTTATTTTTTGGTTTTAATAAAGCTAATTTGTTTTCTTTCTTGAAATATTCAAATTCGCTTATTGAAATTTGTTTTCTTATTTGTTTGCTATTTTCTATTTTAACATATATGCCATCTACATTTTTTATCAAGTAACAATTTTTCAGGTCAAACTTGTTGGCTAAATATATCGTTATTGAGTCTGAAGTCGCTTCCCAACTATGTGGTAACTCTTCTTCTTCAGATAAATATGTATAAGGAAGGAATACTGAAAAACTTTCAATGGTTTGATCTTTTAATTTTGATTTTATATCTTTTAGATTATGATAACATTGAATATAAGAATAATTCTGATTTAAATCAATTCCGTTGCATTCCATTGCATATATGGCCATCCAATGGGCTAAATCGTCCCCAAAATTAAACTGCTTATCCAAGCTCCTTATAAAATTAGCGCGAAATCCTCCACCGGGAATGATAATCAGGTTTTTAATAACTCCCTCATCAATAAGTTTACGAAATTGAAAAAGCGTGAACTCGAGGTTTTCTTTTTCATCTAATATGCTTCCTCCAAATTTCGCAATGATTGAGTTCTCTCTAATTTTTCAGTTCACCATTCTTGTCGTGTAATAATAAGCACAAGCCACGGAAAAAGCAGAAGATGTTATATTATTGGGAATATTAACAATGCTCTTGTAGGATTCAACTTGCCCTATATCGAGCGTTTCCAAGGCCTTTCTGATTAAAAAATCAGCTGACAATCCAGTAATAACAAATTTAGGTTCAGTCCTAAATTCTGGTATTCTATCGCGTAATTCAGTCAAAAAAGCAATTATTTCGCTTGATACAATATTTAATTGTTTACTATAGATGTAAGAGGCAAT
>JBHLMB010000068.1:8464-8873 GCA_048938565.1 Promethearchaeota archaeon
TCTCTTAGCTCATCATGGGATATAGTATCTTTATCTAAACAAATAACGCGCGCTAATCTTGCATAACAATCCTCTATGGATCTTGATCGATTATCGGCCGTATCTATGGTGTATTCTTTTTCTGATATATTTCCAAGGATCCGATGAATATCTGCAATTAAAGCAAACTTTTCAAACGATATTCTTACATCCTTCCCCTTATATGGTATAAAATGGGTTATTGAAGGAATTGTTGCTCTCAAACCGCCCGTATAAACGAGTTCGTGATTCAGCATTCGCGAAACATCGTCCTTGCCCTTAGAAACCGGAACAGAATCAAGTATGGGAATGATGTCAACTGTAGTAGAACCCGCATCTATCAGAATGCACTGAGGCTCGAACTGTCCTAAAAATAATGCTGTCGAAACCC
>JBHLMB010000069.1:0-8871 GCA_048938565.1 Promethearchaeota archaeon
TTCCTAACAAATAATCTTTTCTATTCGATGAAAATAACTTTTATTACACCCGTATTTCCCCATCCAAAACAAGGTGTTTACCCAGGTATTGAAAGGTTTGTAAAAAATATTGCGCTTTCTATTAAAGACCTTGGACACGATGTAAAAATATTAACAACATATTGGAATGGAGGAAAAAAAGAAGATTCTTATAGAACAATTCCAATCAGGAGAATTAGAGATTCTAAATCATTTATAGGCAAGTTAGGATCGATATGTTCATTAAATTATTATTCTTTTGGATTTAATTCGTTCACGAAAAGGAATTACAATTTCTATTCTGATTCGGATATAATCGTTTTACCTTTAGCTATTGGATTTAATTTCATATTTAAACTTAAAAAGATACCAGTTGTCTCTTTTTTTTATCACCACGATTCACCAGCATCATTCCGTGATTATTTATATTTACCCTTCTACGACCGTTTAATAAAAAAGCAAATCAAAAGGTACGATAATGTCATTATTCGTTCTGATCTAGCAAGGTACGAATTATCTAAGTTTTATGGATATGGCGATAAAAACATTAGCTTGATAACTAGCGCAGTAGATATGGAAAAATTCAATCCAAATAAAAAAGATCCTAAAATAAAAGATAAATTTGGAGACAATATATTGTTGTATTTAGGACCTTTTTTTAAAAGAAAACAAATCCCTATTTTATTAAAGGCAATGCCAAATGTAATAAAAGAATTTCCTAATGTACACTTGTTATTGATAGGAGATGGAGAGCCAGAAATCCTTAATTATTGTAAAAACCTGACATTTGAACTCAAAATCCAAAATAATATTACATTCCTTGGATTTGTAGATGACGAAGAAATACCCAAATATTATGCATCAAGCGATATTTTCGTTTTTCCTTCGGAATTGGAAGGATTCGGAGCAGTAATGATCGAGGCAATGGCAAGTGGAACGCCCGTGATATGTGCAAACAGGAAACCAATGTCAACTATTGTTGAGAACGGAGGAATAATGTTTGAAGTAAACGATCCGAAAGATTTATCGAAAAAGATTGTCAGTCTATTAAAGAATAGAGAAAGAATAACTGAATTACGGGAAAACGCAATAGAGGTTGCAAAAAAATACGATGTGTCCAATATTGCAAAACAATATATTAAACTTTTTAAAAAAATATTAGAAAAGCAAAAAGAATCATCAAAATAAGATTTGTTCTAAATAAATATTTTACGAGCATATTAAATTAATAATTCATTCAATTTTTAGAATTGAAATAATTATAGTTGTCTCACTAAATCAGGGAACTATTTGATTTCTCCATTATATTTTAGCAATTGTTCTAATCAAAATATGAATAATATTTTTATTATTTACAGAAAAAACGAGACTAAAAATGAAAATATTACCACAAAGTTCACAAGAATTTAAGTGATGTGTTATTTTACTTCATAATTTCTATTTATTTTAAAGTGTATGAATAATCAAATGAAAGAAAAGTTCTTAATATCAGTACTTTTTCCAATGATTTCAAGCGTATTATCTGTTATAGCTTCTTTATGCTTATATGTTAATTTAGCAAAAGAAGCAATGGGCTCCTGGCAATATGTAAATAGCCTTGTTTTATTGGGTTTATTATTTGTTACCATTGGATTAGAATCGATGCATTATCAATATTCCACCAAAGAGGATTTTGACCAATATTTTATGAATTATTTATTCATGAAGGTAATACTCATCGTGTTCAATGTGACCATAAGTATCATTATATTCGCTATAATTGGATTTTTAAACTCTGAATTTGCTTTTATTCTCGTTAATTTATTAATATGGCGCATATTGGTTCAATTCAGAAATATTTTAAGGTTAAATCTTCAAACGAAATTTAAATTCATAAAGCTCGAGATAATTGCATTATTTTACACTTCAGCATTTAATATCGTGATAATAATATTTTCGTTTAATATCGACAAATTTATTTACCCCTTGGAATCTCTGAGCTTGGTTAATCTTATTTCTGAAATATTTATCGTGTTATTATTATTATTGTTTTCTTTAAAAAACATAAAATTTGTAAAACCAAGCAAAAAAATAATATACTCATATCTAAAAGACGGTAAATCTTTATATCTCGTTTTTATACTCCTGACGCTAACTCAAAACCTTGGTAACGTCCTTTTATACCAGATTCACGGCGGAGATCCTCTTGCGGAATTTTATCTGGTTTATACCATTACTTTTACGATATTAGCGTCTTTTTCTCTCACGATAAGACCAATTTATTACACTTTATATGCGAGATATTTTAAAGAAAACGATATTCAATCCATTAAAAATACGACCCACACTATAGAAAGATATTCGTCCATAGTATATTTAGGCATAATTGCTCTGGTTATATTGAATGGGGAACTAGTCTTGAGCATCTTAATGCCAAACTACACTGAGGCTTATCCTATTTTTTGTATCATGATCTTCGTCCCCTATTTTTTGGGCTTGGCTCGTCCATATCAATCACTTTTGATACCGGGTAAAAAACAAACATATGATGCAATCGTCGAAACTTTAGTCCAAATTATGACATTATTTTTGATTATATTTTTATTACCCGAGTTCGGAAAAATTGGCTATACGCTCTCTTTAACCATTCCAACAATATTTCAATTCATGCTTTCGATGTATCTGTCCACTAAATTCTTTAAAATCAAAGGACAAAAAAGCATGTTGTTAGTGGTCCTACCAGCTTTATCTGCGTTTTTAGTAATGTTTCTAGTTAAAACCTTCTTTTCATATCTAATTGAGATTGATATTTTAATGATTATTATTACTTCTGGATTACTGATAGGCACATATCTTTTCTCACTATATTTATCAAATAAATTTGTTAAAATTAGAAAACAAAAGATTATAATAATTATATTTCTAACAGCCTCAACTATATTTTTAATGATACTTATATCTAGATTAATCTTATTACATTTAATTCAAAAAGAAATCCTTGTATTTATACTTACTTCCGGACTCTTATTAGGATTATACCTTCTGTTCTTATATTTCCTTGGCTTAATCAAAAGCGACGACTTTAGGTTGTTAAAAGAGTTATTACGATTGAAAAATTATGTGAGATCATTGAAAGAAGAGTTGTAGTTCAAAGCAAAAGCGAAAAATGTGGATTTTGTCCGATTTTTTTTACTAATACTTTTATCTTTTTATACTATCTTGACTAAAAACGAGTACAATTTTTCTATTTTTTTTACCATTATATCTGAATTATATTTTTCGTAAGCTCTCTTGTAAGCATTATCCGCCAAATTGGAAGCAAATTCCTTCTCTTGGATTAACCGTTTTATTGCTTTTGTGAGCTCCTTGGGATTTTTTATTGGTATCAATAGGGCTTCCTTTTCATGTCTTACAACTTCGCTGTTTTCTGGAATATCAGTTGTGATGATTTTTTTTTTCATTGCCATTGCTTCCAAGAGACTATTAGATTGACCCTCGAACAAGGTCGTACTCACCCAAATATCGGTGATACTCAATATTTTAGGAATATCTTTTCTAAAACCAAGAAAATGAATGTTTTCCAAGTTCAATCCTCTCGTTAATTCCTTTAAAACAATCGTTTGATCGTCGAAATGCATGCCCCTACCAACTATTAAAGCATTAAATTCCATTTCTTTTTGTAAAAGAGATAACGATTGAATGAAAGTCGGATAGTCCTTTCCTTTTTTTAAATTGGCGATCATGGTAATGGTAGGTAAATTCTTCAAATTCAATTCGTTTTTCAAATCATCTATTCCAACTTGTTCGAGCGTGTAGTTATTGAAATCGACGCCATTTTCGATAAGGACAATTTTTTCCCTTGGAAGTCCATATCCTTCTACGAAATTTCTTACTGCTGATGAGTTTACCATGTATACATTAACTAATCCTTGGGAAAGTAAATCTAATAGATTTAAAGGGAATCTGTTTCTTAATTGAGTCCGTACTGATGAGATTACCTTATAATTGTTATTTATAGCAAATAAACGACCAACCAAGTTTGAATGAATCATGAAACAATGCAGAATGTCTGGTTTTTCTTGTTTAATAATTCTTCTTAACTTGATGAATTCGCCAAAGAAATTTGAATATTTTCCAAAATTTAAGATATATATCTTATTTGTATGTTTCCTCATAGTGTTAGCTAAGTCTCGAACATCACGTAAACTTATAACTATAACTTCGAATACATTCTTATCTAATTTACTAAGGATTTTTTGTATCGTGAATTCCGCTCCTCCGGGGCCTAATCCCGTAATGATATATAAAACCTTTATTTTTTTCATTTTCTTATCGGCTATTATTCAAAAGAATGGTAAATTAGACAAATCAATCGATATTGATCATACAATTAATTGATAAAAATCTAAGACAAAAAAGATTTTTGATTTACTCATTGGAATATACATTTGTGTAATTAATAACTTTTAGATGCCATCGATTATTCACTAATCTAAATAAATTAGAAATTATTAGATTAGATGAAGATTTTACGAATTTCACCCTTTCCGCCAAGTTACACCGGAGGCGTGCAACTATACGCTAAGAATCTGTCTATAAACCTTGCATTGAGAAAAAACATAAAAAGCGACATATTAACTACAAATATTTTTAACGAAGATAAAAAAGTAGAAACGATTGATAAAGGTGTAAGGCTTCTTTATAAAAATGATATCTTATTCATAAAAAAGCAGATGTCATATCCTGTAGTTAATTTATTTGGATTCATAAAAAAAAAGTACGACGATTACGACCTCATTCACGCCCATGGATATCATTTTTTAACAACTACACAGTGTTCCTTCTTGAAAAGGATTTACAAATTTCCAATGATCTTACACATTCACGGAGGTATTGAAACGCCAATTTATCCAACACTCAAAATTTCGGAAAAAATTCCCTTAATATTTAAAAATAAGGTTTTTGACCCTCTTGTAGGAAAATTTCACCTTAAATCCGCCGACAAGGTGATATCCGTTTCGAGCAGGGATTTGCATACTATTAGAGAGAAATTCAAAATCGATAACAATCACAGTTGTCATATTCCAGATGGTATTGACATTCATAAGTTTAAAAAGAACGATCAATTCGAAAAGAAATACATTACTTTTATTGGACGCTTGGGTTATATTAAAGGGATTGATCTTTTCCTTAAAATAATCAATGATCTTTATAAAAAAAACCAAGATCTAAAATTTCTCATCATTGGAGAGGGTCCAATGAAAGCACAGGTTTTGGAAGCAAAGAAAAAATTGCCCATCGAATACCATGAGAAATATCCGTACAATAGAATTCAGGATGTTTACAATCAATCCTTGGCTCTTTTAGTTACCTCTCGTTCTGAAGGTGTTCCAAATACAATATACGAAAGCCTTGCGTGTGAAACTCCCGTTGTTTCTTCTGATGTAGGGGGAATACCCGAAGTTTTAACTGATAATGTAAATGGGGCATTGTTTAAAGTTGGAGATTACAAGAAAAGCGTGGATATTATTCTGAAATATCTTAAAGACAGGGATAAACTGTTAGAAATGGGTAAAAATGGAAGAAAAATTGTAGAAAATAAATACTCTTGGGAAGTTATCACGGAAAAAATCACCCAAATTTATCGATCCTTGTTGGAAACATCTAGATAGGAAAGAAAATTTCGTTTTATAATTTCTAAAGAATGAAATCTAAGCTTTAATGATAAAAATATTCTAATAATTAATTTTAAAGAATTTTTCAGACATTTTTTTCATTCTGTCTAATATACTTTTAGGAACGATTTTTTTTATATTCATCTTGAGTAACATGTATATTAAAATTAATGAAAAGATTGACTTTAAAAGCCTTACGACCTTTACTCTTGAATGACCGTGCTTGCGGTATGCGATCGTAGTAGGTATTTCTATTATTTTAAATCTTTTGTATGCTGCTTTGAACAACATTTCTGTAGTGAAACCCATTCCTAAAAAGTACATTTCGTCATAAATCTTTAGCATTTCCTTTCTAAATGCTCGAAAACCTCCTTGATTATTTCCAATTTTTTGATGAAATAACAACCAGATTGATGTCTTTATGATGAATTCTCCAAGGCGAGTGTGAAGAGGGATTTTATAATTACTTCTACCTAAATACCTCGATCCCACTACAAAGTCGGCTTCTCGAGCAAGAATGGGTTCAATTAAAGAAGGGATATCTTCGGGATGATGCTGTCCGTCAGAATCAAGCGTAACTATGATGTCTCCCGTGGCGCGCTTAAATCCCGTCATTATTGCTGCCCCGTAACCCTTATTTGTTTGATGTTGAATTAATATAATTTTTTTATTACTTTCCCTTGCGTTTTTAAGACTATCATCCCTTGAACCATCGTCAACTACTATAATTTCATATTCGTTATCATTAGGAATGCGATTTATTACTTCTTGAATTGACTTTTCTTCGTTATATACGGGAATAACCACTGATATTTTATAGTCATATATTCTTTTTGTCTTTTGACTCTTTTTTGATTCCTTACTTGTATACTGACTCTTTACATTAGGGATAGAAGTCATTTGAGTATAATCTCTTTTTTTTAGGAATTGACTATTATTTTATTATATTATTTAATGTTATAAAAATCTATATAAGACACTTATTATCTCAAATTATTAAAATTATCCAAGGCTCGAATGGAAGGCGTTTATTATACTAAAGATAAGAAATTTTAACTTGCTATTTCTTATTTAGTAATCTTTAATAATGCTTTTTATTAAGATTTTACTAAAAAATCCTGAATAGATTCTTTTAGCAAAAGATAATATCTAAGCTTCTGCATTGCACAAAATTAAAATTAATAAAAAGAAAATATTATCTAAGTTAAATATTAAGTATAAATCCTTAAAGTAATAATATCTCTCGAATCTAAACCAATAAAAAGGTTATGGAGCGTGATCAGCTTCAATAAATTTAAATATGAACCAAAGAAGGGCTAAAATCCTATTTTGAATAATTTAATAAATCACCTAACATTTAAAAAACTATGAATGTGTTAATACTCAACCCTCCAAGGTACGGAAACTTATCGGTTACTCGCGAAGGCCGATGCGAAATTATGATTCCTAATAGGGTTGATACGCCATCTTCTTTATTAATAATGGCATCAATATTAAGAAAAAAAAACAATAATAAAATCAACTTTATTGACTGTAATGGACCTAATCTAAGTCACAATACCCTATCGGATAGATTAGACTCTCTTGATTACGATTGTGTTATATTTACCTTCAACTCGGAGATAATTGAGCATGAAATGAAGTCATGTAGCTTAGCAAAAAAAAAAAATCCAAATTGCATTACAATTGGATATTCTTGGTACGCTCGTAAATATGGAAAAGAAGTTTTATCCGAGTTTAAAGACTTAGATATTTTAATCCTTGACGATCCCTTTACAGTAATAGAAAATTTAATCAATGAACTAAATCAAGTAAATAAAGATCTCTCAAAAATTGAAGGCATAGCTTATAAGAATCTTGGAGAAATATTTGTCTGTCCTTACCTGGAGTCCCAAAATAAGTTTGACGAATTTCCATTACCTGCTTATGATCTCATTCCTTCTTTTAAACCATATCATATATTTTCGCCATTATTGCGTCCGTATGCTATTGTATACGCTGGAAAAGGGTGTCCATTTCAGTGTGAATTTTGCCTTCAAGCAAAATCGAAATATCATTCAAAATCAGTGGAAAATATCGTAAAAGAGCTACAAATGTTAAAAAAAATTGGAAAAGTGAAGTATGTTTGGTTCTTCGATGAGATTTTTACTATTAACCGCAAGAAGGTTCTGAAATTATGTAATGAAATTATTAAAAAAAAGATAAAAATCAAGTGGTTGTGCGACTCTCGTGTGGAACTCGTAGATTTAGAATTGCTCTATCTAATGAAAAAAGCCGGGTGTATCGGAATATCTTATGGTGTTGAATCTGGAAGTCAAAAGATATTGGATTCGATGAAAAAGGGAAACACCGTGGAACAAGCATATAACGCCTTGAAATCAACGAGAAAAGCCGGTATTCCAATTCAATTGAATCTAATCTTAGGATATATTGGAGAAACCTCACAAACTTTGAAGGAAACAGAAATTTTTGTGAAAAAAACTCTTCCTGATATCTTGCAAGTGACTCGGATATATCCTTTAGCTGAGACGGAATTTTCCAAGATCGCCTTTAAGGAAGGTTGGGTAAAACAGGAGGTTGAAGGATGGAAAGGCAAGTTAAAAAACCACGACATAACTTTATTGGATTCTTATATCCCCACACGATTAGATCTCTCTAAAGAAGTGGTTAGATTTAGTAAAATGCGCTCTAAAAGTCTCAAATGGATACTAGCGAGCGTAATTACGGCACTTAAGAATCCAGTGCTTCTCGTTCCGATCTTGGGATTAATAGTAAGCAGAGTAAAGCAACGGATACAAAAATTAATATCTAAGAATTAGAATTTATCTTATATAAAATATTAAAATAATTCAGGGATTATTTATACTTGATTGATTTTTTTGCCAGTTGTATTGAATTCTTAGACCCTCGTCAATATCAACACTTGGAATGTAGTTAAGCATCTTTCTTGCTTTTTCTGTATTTGAATACGTGATATCAACATCACCTTGTTGTTTTTCGATATACTTAACCTTTTTTGATTTTCCTGCGATATCATACATTTTATCAACGAGCATATTTACGCTAATAGGATTAGAACATCCTAAGTTAAAGATCTCGCCATTAGACTCTTTCTTTTCTGCACCTAATATTAAACCATTTATTATATCCGATACAAAAGTAAAATCTCTGAGTTGTTCACCATCACCAAAAATGATTA
>JBHLMB010000070.1:0-8808 GCA_048938565.1 Promethearchaeota archaeon
TTATAAATTTTATAATCATATTATGAATCCCTAAATTATAAAATAAAGTGAAAATAAGAAAGAAAAACGGCTTGTTAAAGCTCTCGACGATCCAATGGAAGAAAATAATAAGAAAAAATGAAAAATTACGCTAATTTTGATACTTTAAGTTTTCTTGTTATATTCGTGATTAAAAGTTTCTTTCGAAAAATATAAAAGCTAAAACTTAATAGCTTTAAATCCTTTATAAGTTTAACACTTTTAGAATTAAACTCGTTTTTTTTCTAAATTTAAATTGGTTTTAAAATTGGTAAATGGAACTGTAAAATGGTTTAACAACCGTAAAGGTTATGGATTTATTAATTCTGAAGATGGAAATGATGTATTTGTCCATTACAGCGCTTTAAGCGGAAACGACGACGAATTTAAATCACTAAATGAAAACGACAAGGTTGAATTCGAAGTCGTTGATGGCGATAAAGGGCCACAAGCCAGTAATGTAGTCGTTACTGAAAGAGCACCTCGTCAATACAACCAAAGAAGTTTTCGCTATTAAGCTTGAGAATTAAAAAAATAATAAACACAATAATAAATATAATCATAAAGTAAATAACAATTCAGTTAATCTTTACGGGATTTTTATTTCACTTTATTTTTTTTTTTACTCCTTATATACTTCATATAAGAAAATAGAAATAACGCAAAAACTTTTGAATAAATGTAAATTTGATGCATAAATCATAGATTAGTTAAATAAGTTCATTAAAATGGAAATAAAAAAAATCTGGGTATGTGGTATTGGAGGAGTTGGAGGGTATTTTGGAGGGAGGCTTGTTTACGAAATTCAAAAGCAATCTGCAAAGGATGTGAATGTCTATTTTTTAGCCAGAGGGGATCATCTAAAGGAAATCAAGCATAAAGGATTGGAACTCCATACGAGTGATGGAAAACAGATTACATGCAATCCTACGATCGCTTCTGACAATGTAAAGGCTTTTCCTCACCCAGATATATGCTTTATCTGCGTAAAGAATTACGATTTAAACGGATTGATTGATATTATAGAAAATAAATTATCACTTGAAACAATCATCATTCCATTGATGAATGGCATAGATATTTACGATAGAATAAGAATAAAGCTAAAAAAATGTATCGTATTTCCAACTTGCGTTTATGTTGGTTCACATATAGAGCGTTCAGGATTAGTAATACAAAATGGAAACGAAGGTTTTTTTTGTTGTGGTCCAGATCCAATACATCCAGAATTTAATCCAAATAATTTAATCTCATTCTTCAAGAAGATAAAAATAAACATGCAATGGAAAGATGATCCATATCCTATTATATGGGAGAAATACCTTTTAGTAGCGTCTTTTGCATTAGTTTGTACATACACGGGTCAAGCGTTTGGTGGTGTTCTTGACGATCCTAAGAACACAAATTTATTAAAAGATGTAATGCGAGAAATCGTGACAATAGCAGAGAAAAAAGGAATCATTCTTCCAAGCAATATAATCGAAAAAACCATTATCTTCTGTAAAGATTACCCCGATATAAAACCGTCCTACATGCGAGATGTAGAAAAGGGGAGGAAGAACGAAGGAGATCTGTTTGGAGGAGCGATAATTAGAATGGGACAAGAATTAGGAGTTCCTACGCCAGTTACAGAGTCGATCTATAAAAAAAGATCATAAATTCGTCTAAGAAAAATGCCAAGTTCAATATTCTCCCATCAGGCTCCAGGAATTTTGTTAAAAATCAAATATCCTAAAAGAATTGACGGAACTGCCGCTTGTTTAGGAGCATTTATACCAGATTTGTGCTTGTTGATGAGATATATTTTTGGCATTGACTTTCGTGGTATTTCTCATAGCCTATTAGGGCAAGTGCTCTTGACAATACCCTTGACTCTCATTGCAACTATTTTATTTTCTAGATATATTGGCCCATTCTGCGCCAAAATTGCGAATCGGGAAGGAATTCTTTCGAAACCATTAAAATTTATCGGTATGGACGATTGGTATCTCCTTAGAAATAAAAAAATCGATAACCATTTTTGGATCGTAGCCACTTATTCAGCCTTCATAGGCGGTATCACCCATATTTTATTAGATTGGCCTTCTCACAGAAAATTCGAAGTTTTTTACCCTTGGATTGTCCTTTCTAACCCAGAATGGCTATTGTTGCCTCTAAAGGTTTTATTACCATTAATCCCACTAGATATTCCCGTATATAGGCTTTTATGGTCTCTTGAGACGATATTTTTATTCGTTATATCCTTGTATTATCTTAGATTTATCAAAAGAAATGAACTCTTACAGATGTAGTATGATAAATATGATTAATGAAACACTGAACGGGGTAGAATGAAAAAAATTATTATAAGAAGAGCATGTAAATTTATCTTGTTAAAAAAATGAGAATACGAAGATGGATCTAAGAATATTATACGAAGGAAAAGGAGAAATAATTTGTAAGAATACTCCTTCAGAAGTCCGTGAATGGACGAGACATAACAAGTCCCGAGCTCTCATTGATAAGAGAATGGACATAAAGGAAGCAGTGAATAAATTTGTAAACGATGGAGATTACTTGGCTATTGGAGGATTTGGTCATGTAAGAATTCCAATGTCTGCCATTTTTGAGATCGTTCGACAAGGAAAAAAGAGTCTAAGTGTAGCAGGGCATACAACTGTCCAGGATATTGATATTCTTATGGCAGGAGGGTGCGTGTCTGCAGTTGATATAGCATATGTAGTGGGATTTGAATTGAGAGGTTTATCGGGCGTTCAAAGACGCCTATTTGAAAGCGGCCGAGTTAAATTTAGCGAATATACGAATGGGGCCCTAGCTTATCGATTACGAGCAGGAGCTCAAGGTATCCCGTTTATACCAATTAAAGTCATGCTCGGTACGGACACGATGAGGCAATCTCCAGGAAAAGTAGTGCAATGCCCATTCACGGGAGAGAAAGTCTTGCTTCTCCCCTCTCTGAATCCAGATGTCTTGATCATGCACGCTCATAGGGCTGACATGTACGGAAATGTTCAAATTGACGGTACAATCATAAAAGACGACTTGCAGGCGAGAGCTTCAAAAAGAGTTATTGTTACAGTAGAAGAAATAGTCGATGATGAGATTATACGAAAGCAACCAGGTAAAACAATCGTGCCCTTTTACATGGTGGATGCCGTTGTTGAACAACCTTGGGGCTCTCATCCCGGAAATATGCCTTATAAATATTATTTCGACCATCAATGGACAGAAGCGTGGTTAGCGGCAGGAAGAAAAGACGATCCTTCCGTATTAAAAAATTTTATGGACGAGTGGATCTACAGTTTGGAGGATTTCAATCAATACTTATCAAAACTTGGACCTACAAGGTTAAGAAAGCTGGAAGACGATGAATTTTACAAAACAAAAAAAATAGATTACCAGGTTGAGGAGAGAGAAAATGGAAGGATTAAATCCTGAAAAAACAGATAATCCATATACTTTAAAGGAACTAATGACATGTGTAGCGGCAAGGCAATTAAATGACGGAAAATCAGCTGCCGTTGGAACGGGAATTCCTTTAGTATCTGCTATGTTAGCCCAACTTACTCACGCACCTAACCTTGTTATCTTTTTTGAAGCAGGGAGCGTGGCACCCAAGCTCGTGTCATTACCAATATCCGTAGGAGATTCTCGCACGCTCCATAAAGCCGTATTTGCCACTACATTAGCAGACATTATGGATTCGATGCGAAGAGGATTTATAGATTACGCATTCTTATCTGCAGCTCAAATTGACATTTATGGAAACTTGAATTCCACGATGATCGGAAGCGTGTATGACAAGCCCGATGTTCGATTTCCTGGTTCGGGAGGAGCTAACGATTTTGCTTCGCTTGCCTGGGAAGTGATTATAATAATGGACAGGCACAATCCAAAAAGATTTGTCCAAAAAGTAGACTTCATTACATCTCCTGGATATCTTACGGGACCAGGAGCTCGGGAAGAAGCGGGGCTTTCTGCAAACACGGGACCATCACGCGTGATAACCGATTTAGGACTTTTCGATTTTCACCCTAATAGCAAGCAAATGAGACTCATTGCAACCCATCCAGGAGTAACAATAGAAGATGTTGTAAAAGCAACTGGATTTGAATTGGTCATTGCCGATGAAATTTACCAAACTCGACCTCCATCAAAAAAGGAGTTACACCTACTTCACAACATAATAGATGTTGATGGACGGATCTTCTGATAATTACGGCATAACTCGTATTTTTTTCATTTTATTGCATGAGCCGTATTGTATTCGTTTATTTTAACACATATTTTCCCCAAAGAAAAAATTAATTAAGTCTGCTTTATTACAGTTTCTAAGTTACTCATCAAAAAATACAACTTGAGGAATTTGAAATGAGTGAAGATAAAGCTGGAAAATTTATAGAAAAACTGAACGAAAGTTTTTCTGGTTTCGTCAGTCAAGTTTTTGGTAATTCAGGAAAGGATTTTATCGAAGAAACATCCAAAAAAATCAAGGAATTCTCTTCCACTTCGATAAAAAAATAAAAAAATTTATAGAATTCGCTGATGGAGTTTTAGAAAAACTTAACCTCCAAAACAACGAGCAAGTCATGAAAGCAAGAGATTCGGTAGAAGACATGCTCAAGCAAGCGGGATTCTTGGAAGAAGAGGACGAAAACGATTTTTAATAATAATAAATTTTTACATTTCTTTATTTTTTAAGTAGATAAAAAATCTCCTGTATAACTCTGATAATATTATTGTATGGCGGGTATCACATATTTCCCAATTAAATATAGTGGATCCTTCCATCGTGCTTTACTTGCATTACTTGTAATTACTACGACTAAATCTAACTTAGGAACGCAAGAAATAACTTGTCCTCCGGAACCAAGAGCATTAAAAGTAAAATAACGGTCTATTTTTCTTATCCACCATTGATAACCATATCCCATTCCATGTTCTAAACTTGAATCCTTAATATAGTTCTTAATCGAATCCCTAATCCATTTACTTGAGATAATCTGATTTTTCCCCCATTTTCCAAAATTAAGATAAAGCAATCCAAATTTAGCTAAATCCCTGACTTTCATCGTAATCCCCCATCCTCCGATATTTATTCCTTGAGGATCCTTTAACCACACATGAATCTTATTATTGCTTATTATATCTTCAAGTTTATACGATTCTTCATTAGACGCTGGAAATTCTTCAATACCAAGGGGTTTATAGAGAAATTGATTTGCAAACCTTTCGGAATCTAGTTTTGTTGATTTTAATAAAATTGCTGATAGTAAATGAGAAACGGCACTATTATATTGAAAAGTATTAATTTTAGTTTTTATGATCGGTAAACTTAAAATGAATTTTACCCAATCTTTTTGTTTTTTTAATCTATTGAGCATTGGAGCGAGTCCTGTCCTCCTCCCCTCTCTCGTAAGGAACCCCGCTTTCATGGTTAATAGGTGCTTTAGCGTTAAATCTCCTAATAAATTCCTTGAATTAACATTTCCATATTCTGGAAAAAAATCAAGAATCCTTTGATCAACAGATTTGATAAATCCCTTATCAATTGCGATTCCTATCAAAGCAGATGTAATGCTTTTTGTTGCAGATGCAATGTGATGATAGCTATTTATATTATAATTATTGTAATATTTTTCAAAAATGAGAAGCCCCCAGTAATACTCTCAAAACTTTCTTTGTCATTTATCCTTGAAATCATTCCTATTGATTCTAAATATCTTTTTCGTCCTTCTTGAAAGAGGATATCAAAAATAAGACTTGATTTCCCTGAACCACTTACACCTGTTACTACGATTAATTTGTTCTTAGGGATGGAAATATTAATGTTTTTTAAATTGTGTAAATAAGCGTTTTGAATTTTTATTTCATCCATCTTAAAATCATTTTATTACGATAATTTATTTTACTTATAGTTCCATTATGAATTTTAATAGGTAAGAGACACTTAAGAATTTTAAAAGCAGTATTTTTTTCTCTAAATAATTATTAGATAGTAAAAATTTAAAGAGATAAATTAAAGAAAAAATGGATTAATATATGTTTTTTTCTCTATCCTTTATATATTTTTCCCAAAAATTGTCAATTTAATCCTTTTTCATTATAAAATTTAATTATTAAATCTTTCTTTGCTAGATAGTAAATTAGCGCGATAATGGGCAGGATCTCACATAATCTCAGGCTGAAAAAGGAAAATTCTGGTAAAAAGCGATAGAAGACTCAAGGTTGTAGCTTTAATTCTTTTGGTTATTCTAATAAATACAATATGATATATTAGAGGGAAATAATAACTAAAGAACATTATTTTTTTTAAGAAAAGATTTTACTTGATCTGGAGTGGAATTGAACAATTCCGCTATGACCATAAAGCATATTGAAGGATCCATTCCCATTGAGTTATAATCTTTATATAAAGTAATCCAAGTCTCGTTTTTAGCGTACTCATCAGGATGACTGGATTGGATGTGCTGCCAATAAGGATGTTTTAATGTCTGCCCGCAATAAGGGCATTCTCGGGCTTCGTCCGTCATGATTCGTTTCACTCTTGTTTATGTTCTGTGATATTGTTAAATTTGTTGTATATATCATTTCTATAACGTTCTTTATTTAAAAATTTAGTTTTTTTGATTAACACGAAAACCACTTATTTGATTTGTTAGAGAGGAGAAATATAACTAGTACTAAACAATAAGTAAAAAAATAAATAGTTGAATTAGCTGATCTTATTTATAGCGAAAATATTTGGTACAATTTTACATTGAAAGAACTTTACGAAATTGGATTTGTATTCAGGGGCTTCGTCGTCGTACACCACGATTTCAGGACTTTACCTGTAGAAATAGATAAAAATTCAAACGCTCAAAAAGACTTAAGAGGGGCATTTGTTTCTGCGATAAGTTCTTTCGTGGAAACCGCATTTAATAACACATACTTAGAATATCTCGAATCCAGTAAGGTTCTTTTTATTTTTCGAATGGAAAAAATTAAATCCTCTGATAATCCCGAGAAAGAACCCATAATTTTATATGGTTTAGTTGAAAAAAATAAAAAAGCAGAAAAGCTGGTAAAAAAGTTCAGAGAAAAAACAAAACCACTCATGCAATTATTTCTTCAACAATACACTAACAAGGACTTCTGTGAGTTAAATCAGTTTGAAGTTTTTAAGGAAAGCATAGCAGAGTATTTCAAGAGTAAAAAAATAGCAGAACAATCAAAACTAATTTAACTATCCTGAATTCTTTGAATTGTCTCTTAAAATCCACCCCCTCGGAGCGCTTCGAGAATAGGTGATGATGCCATTTTCTTTTAAAGAATTAATTTTTTGTTCTACTTTTTTCTTTTCATATCCTTTTTCTATCATTGCATTTATGAAATTATTTTTAGAATTAATGAATTTAGATTGTCTTAAATATGAAATTATAGCTTTTTCTAGATCTAAATCCACATTTTCAGCTTCCAACTCTTTTTCTGAGGATTTATTCTCTTTACTATCATTTTTTTTTCTTACAACTAATTTTTTTTCTATATTGTTAGAATCCTCTAATATAAGCTTATTATCTTGAGATTGTGGAGTAAAAACGGGCATATCAAATTTTTGATAGGTTAGAAGGTTTTGTTCTGACATTAATTTTAATTCTGCATCAATCTCTTGTGGAGTATATCCAATTTCAATTAACTTGCGCTTGATTCCGTCCAGAATACCTTCTTGCTTAAGGTCATTCAGAAATTTTTTAATGTATTCCCTTAAACTGGTTGGAAAGGAAGCTTTCTCATCAAGCGCTTTACTTGCTGCTTTAGAAAGGGAGAATATGTGTTTTTTTACAGACGGAACCTGAAGTAATGATTTATTTCCATATTCGAAGTCGTACACATTCCTTAAAGTTCGATCATACCCCCCAAAAACCACGTGCATTATGTCATCTTCTTTTCCTAGGAAAGCACAAATCGTTTTTATTGAAGCTCTCGTGTTAGCCTTCCACTTTAGTAAAAAATCTAGAGAATTCAATTTAGGATTGTGAAAAACCAATAGAGAGCCATCCGCACATCCAACGAGTATTTCTAGGGCGTTGTCTCTATCAATATCTTCTATTAATAACGAGACAGGTCGGCTTTCAGTGGTGTGAATATAACTTAACTTTATTCCATTTCCATCTAAGATTTTGACATAAGAATCGTCAGTACAGACTACAACCTCGCTAATTCCATCGTTATTTACATCTCCCACTTTAATATCGTTAATTTGAGAAAATAAATACGACTGCCATAGAATCTGTGGAGAGCCTTCAATAATTTGAACGAATTGGATCAAACCGTTTTTTGTACCAACTAGAATTCCAAATACTTGCTCTTTTCGATCAGATAATTTTAAAAATCCCGTACAAGCGCTAGTTATCCAAGAGTCATAATATAAAGTGATGTCTGGCGATTCAGAAGATAGATTTTTGAAGATTTGCAATGTTTTATCTTCACATCCCATAATAAGAGAGATTTCTCCCTCTTTATACAGGTTTCCTGCGCAGCAACAAATGACTTTTGTTTCAGATTTATAATGTTTTAATCCAATTACTTTTTTATTTTGATTGTCGAATTTTATCACTACAAGACTTCCGTCTCCAGAACCAACTAAAAGCTCATCGCATCCATCACCATTCAAATCAACTGGAAAGCTACAGCGGCACCACCCATCAAAATTCACATTGTCAACCATGGTGAAATAGAGCGAATCAATTTGAGGGTCATTATTTTATGACCGTCGGTTTCGCTCTGTTTCAAGAAATTGGGATAGAG
>JBHLMB010000071.1:0-8753 GCA_048938565.1 Promethearchaeota archaeon
TGCAAAATCCTATTACGCGTGCTTGCCAAAGAATGAAATGTAAAACTCCAAATGTTATCGTGCAAATCAAGCTTGAGATGTTAATTAAAAGAACAAATGAATAATCTCTCTTGCTAATTATGTCGTGTTTCTTTTCAAAATACGAAATAATATAAATCAGTGGAGCAATAAAACAGGCCTGTAGGATGTATAAAATGATAGAACCTAACATGTAAAATTCAAAGAACGCAAAGGCCAAGAGTGTTAAAATTAGCAACACCGATAAGATGGTGTTAAAAATGTTAAATTTACTGTATTTCTTATCATTCAATAAATCACTTTTCATGACGATTCCTCCGAACTTAAATTACCAAAATGCGAAAGAATTTCCCCATAGTGAAAATAAATGTAAATCCTGATTTTTAAGTAGAATACGATGCACGCAACAATAATTGCTACACCAAAAATTAAGGTTTCAATGCTCATCATATTGATAAATAAAATGAGAAAAGCGATGATAATTACAAGAAAGATCAGGTTTATCAGCGAAGCAACTAGTTTTTTTTTAAATTCAAATAATCTATTTAGAAAAAGTTCTTTCCTCTGAATCGCTTGTGACACGCTCTTTCGAACATTTTTAGTTTGAATTGTTGTGAATATGTAGAAAAATATGTATAAAACCAATAAGAAAATGTAAAAAAATTGAAAGCTAAATACAACTATGAGGAATAAAATATTAGCAATATAATTAACAATGTAAAGGTTGTTATGTAATTTTTTGAACGAAAGCTTCAAATCCTTGCCGGTTTTAAATTTACCTTCAGTAGGATCGAAAAAATCAATTGGTTTATTGAAATTATAAACAAAAACGGAAGGATATGTTAATATATATGATATTAGGGCATAGGATCCAAATATGTAAGATCCTGTTAATGTATAAATCACGATATTTAGTATTAAAGGGATTAGTATTGAAATGAAAGAGATTAAGAACAGGATATCTATTCGCGCTCCTAAATTTTTCTCTTGATTGTTAAAATATGGCTTGTTTCTGTATTTATCGTAATATCTGTAGCATAAAAACCCAATAAAAATTGAAATTGTAAGCCCAATGCCAAAACCCATGTATCCATCTGCTATCACGAAAAAGATCGTTAATCCCGTTATTAGCCCAGAAATCAATGGAAACACAAACAAGAAAATCATAAACCAAAAAAACTTCCAGATGTACTTCATTCTTCTTTTATAAACTGACTCGTCTTTTTCGAACATATCCGATTTCAAGTGGATTCACCTTTTTAGGAGACTACTAGCTAAAAAACACCCGCTTATAGCTAATATTTTGCATCGTGTTTATAAATCACTAGGAGTCCAATTTTTGTTTGATGAATAAAATTAACTCGATAGATAATATAAGGATTTAGTGTTGCAGTAGTTTAAATCAAATTTCTAGACGATAAAAATATTTATCATTTTATTCAAAATTTTTAAATATTCATTTTATTCATTAATTACTGTAATTCAATTTAAAACAAATTGAACCATATCCGAAGAGTGACGTGAAATGGAAAATTTGACAACTGACTTTTACCAGAAAGAAAAAAAGGAAAAATTATCCGAAGAAGAAGAAGAGTCACCTGAACTTCAGGAAGAATTAATACTAAAAACTTCGAGTAAAGAATTCAAACCTTCAGGACTTATAACGCAGATTGAAGACGAGATAAAAATGGCCCATCTTAGAAAGAAATATCGCAAGCTTTCTTAGGCTACTGTTTTTTCCATTCATTTAGAAAAAATATCAAGGGATTAATTTCACGCCAATTTCGGAGTTTCCCTTGAAACACCTATTGTCCGATATAATTAAGGTGCTCCTGTTTTAGATTAAAATCGCTATCTAAAATTTTGGAATTTATGCCAGTCCTATCTTTTAATACCTATTTAACACATACGGAAAATATGTCGGAAAATCAAGTGGACAAAATGATTCTTTCAAAACATCAGAATATAATTAAAACAAAAAACAAGATATATCTACCTAAAAGCGATACATACAACAAGCTAAAATTATACAATAATTCCATCTATACTGGAATGACGATTGGACATTCTCATATTTGGAATTATAAAGATGGTCAATGGAGTGAAACAAAAATTATGCCTAACCAATGGAATATATCATTTAATAGCGTGAAAACTCGGCTTAATGCGGCACCTTATAACTCGGGAGCTAGCATCAAGACGAAATATCATTGGTACATAATTGCAGATCAAATAGCGACTAAACTCGACGCAAATTCCTACATGACGGAGATGAAAGGCGTGAAATTTAAAATTGGTCATAAGCGACCTCATTGGAAAAACTTCAGCTATAATTATCCAGAACAAGCATCTTACAAGGAACAAGTAATAAAAATCTTGGAAGAAACACTAAAGAATCTCAAATTAACATAATTGGATTTGAATCTGCTGTTATTCCTTAATAAATAATTAATATGAATATTTTCAATTATTTCCTTATATTTATCTATTTTAACACTTTAAATAAAATATGGGCAAAAAACATATCAGTCAATTAACAGAAAAAATTGAAGCTATAATTTTTGATTTTGATTTTACAATTGCTGATTCTTCAAAAGGGGTTGAAAAATGTATTTCTTATGCATTAAGAATGCTAGATTTATCTATTCCTTCAGTTAATGAAATGCATAAAACTATAGGACTTTCTTTAGAAGAAACTTTTTTAAAATTGGCAGGTGAACAATATAGTAGTAAAACACATACTTTTATTCAGTTTTTTATTGAAAAAGCTGATGAAATTATGAGTGATTTCACTTATGTCTTTAAAGATATTCATAAAGTAATGGATTTACTTAAAGAACATGGGTTTATTCTTGGAATAGTCTCTACAAAATTTCGCTATAGAATTGAATCAATTTTGAAAAGGGAAAAAATTTTGGATTATTTTAAGGTTATTATTGGAGGAGAAGATGTTGTAAAACACAAACCAGATCCTGAGGGTTTATTATTAGCCATTAAAAAAATAAATTCCTCTCCCTCCAAAATACTTTACATTGGTGATAGTTTAGTTGACGCTGAAACAGCAAAAAGAGCTGCCGTGACTTTTATTCCAGTTCTATCAGGAACCACATTATTAGAATCTTTTAAATCTAATGAAATATCTGGATTTTTAAATAACATGACAGAATTACCAAGCTTACTAAGAATAAGAGGAATTTAAACTTTTATTCTAACAAATTATTACTAATAAGAAAGTAAATATAAGAAAAGATTATTCCTTTTTTTGAGTTAGCTTTTCTGGTAGTTTGATGGCTTCTAAGAACCTTTTAACTTCATTAATATTGGAAACCATTATTTTTTAATGACCTAATTGCTTTCTTCTTCTTTCTATTGCACCATCGAAAACAAATAAATCAGGATATAAAAAATCAAAAATAGCCAATAAATTATTATGAATTCCTTTATATTAAACGCCATCTAGGAATTAAAAGCTAGGAAATTACTTTTTAATTTTTTTTAAAAGTAATATCTTTTGTAAAATTTATTTAAATGATCTTACCGATCCTTTCAAGCGCTTCTTTTATCCTCTCAACGGGTTGAGTCAATGCAAACCTCACGAATCCCTTTCCGTGCTCTCCAAATCCTACTCCGGGGGTAATAACTACGCCAACATTAATAAGATTCTTTACGAATTCCATATCGTCAGTCTCTCCTTCGGGAATAGGGGTCCATACATAAAAAGTCGCTACTGGCTTTTCGGTCTTCCATCCCATATCGTTCAAGCCCTTGACGAGGACGTTTCTTCGATTTTCATATATTTTAATGTTGTTTTTTACGATTTCGGGTTTCTTCTCCGAAGTGTATTGGTCAAGCCCTTTTATCACTGCTTTTTGAACAAAAATAGATCCCCCGGAATCGATTTGAGACTTTACTTTTCGCAAGCCTTCTATAATTTCCTGATTTCCTGCCACCCAACCGCATCGAAATCCCGTCATATTAAACATTTTAGATGCGCTATTTATTTCAATGTGATTTTCGCTTATTTGAAGAATCGATGGTGCTATATAATCGTCAAAAGTAAATTCTGAATAAGGATTATCATATACGATAAAAAAACCATTATCTTCAGCAAAATTTGAAGCTTCTCTCAGGAATTCTTTTGAAGCAATTGCCCCCGTGGGATTATTAGGATAGTTCAAGTACATCATCTTTGTCTTTTTCAACACATCTTTATCAATTGCCTCCAAGTCTGGAAGAAAATTGTTTTCCTTTTTTAGGGGCAATATATGGGGATTTCCATCGCAGAGCTTCGTTGCCCCATTTTCATACACGGGATATCCTGGATTCGGGCAGAGTACATAATCTCCAGGATTCACGAAAGCACGAGCAATATTTGCAACTCCTTCCTTGCCTCCCATTACATGAGAAACTTCTTTTCCGACATCAAGGTTCAATCCAAACCTGACCTTATACCACCTCGAAACGGCTTCTCGATAGTCTTGTTCGCCCATACTCGTTGGATAACTCTGATTTTCTGCCAGCTTGACTTGGTCGATTAACTCGTTTACAATTATGTCTGGAGTCGATAGATCAGGATCACCAATACCTAATAGGATTAAATCAACACCCTCCCTTTTTTTTTCTGCTTTTAATTCTTCGATAGCGGCAAAGATATATTTTGGAAGCCTGCCAATCCTGTCTGCATAAGTAACTTTTATTTGAAACACCTTTAATTCTAAAAAAAGAAGTAAGAATGCGTAGGATAAATCATTAAAAAAAAATTAAAAAGGTTTCGATTATTGATTTTCCTTTTCTATTTTCCAATCTTTTTCAGTTCTCCACTCGTGCCCGCATTGTCCGCATATATATTTAAAACCATATATCTTATCAGTACCAAAATCATATATCAAGTTGTCGTGGTCTAATACTTCTCTTATCATATCCCTGTCCATGTTAAAACACTTGGGACATTGCCTTCTTATACCTCTTCTGATTTCTTCCAATATGATTTTTATCTTGGAGGGCGGAGGAATCGTTGGTTTGGTTTCAGCAACGCTTTCTTCCACGGTTTCGAAAGGTGCTTCGTATATCTCTTCTTTAAATTCCATTTTATCAAGGTATTTAAAGAATAGCTGGGACAACAAGTTATCGACCGTTTCCCCTGCTTTTAGTTGTTCCATTAAGGCTTTTTCTATTTCTTGTAATGCGGTGAGATCATCATAATCCAAAAAGTGTACTTCTCCCAACTTGAGTCCAGGATAATTCGTGCTCGCTTTCGTATTTGTCAAAATGTAATGCGTGTAATCCGATATTAAAAAACGCATATTAGCTTTTACTTCAGTTAAATTTTCGAGCCGAAACTCTCCTCCGTGTTTTATTACCCAATTTTTCACATCAGCTAAATTTTTTAATTGTTCCTTATTCGTTTTTAACTCGGCAATTTTCTGCTTGTTTTCTATTAAACCATACACTATAAAAGGAGCTTTTTCTTGTCCGCTGGTTTTATCAATGAAAACATCCATCATATCAGCTAGCTTTGAGAAGTTTTCCTCGATTTTCTCATCAATAATTATGAAAAAAACACCCGCAATAACGCCCACATGGGATGCCTTGTCAAGAATTGTTTCTTGCTTTCCTTCCGGGTCGTCTTTCCATGACCAACTCGATTTAAATTTGATTACATCAAAATTATTGTTCCTGTAAATGAGGGAATAGGTCCAAATATAGGTTTCTTCTGAAAGCGGATGAATAACGCCTTCTGCGTAGAGCAAATTCTTTTCTTCTTCTTGAGATGTAGCTTGAATTTCGGTTTTTTCCCCCCTTCTTGCAACTGTCTTGATGTCTTCAAAAACCAGCTTTTCAGGTGCGTCACCTAAAACGACTTGATATTCAATATAACGAATTTTATACCACCAAAAGTGTTAAAATAGATCAGATTTTCCTTCCTTAATGTTAATGAAAAGTTGTAAATAAACTTGTTTGAGATGATTCGCCTAATTACTGCAAAAAAAATCTAACGATAATTGATATTTATCTGCGTTATCGGCTTTATCTTTTGTTTTTAAACCCTGGATCCGCTTGCCCCTCTTGTACTTTTCGTCGTTAATCTCGTAAAGAGCTGTTGTTAAATCCATATCGTCTTGAATTGATCCCAATTGCTTTTTAAGCGAAAAATTATATTTGAGTAAATAAACCCAACCATTAAAATTATAGCTAGTCCAAGTGAAACAAATATAAGAACTATCTCCATAAGTTTCAAACCAAATCTTATTTTATAACTTGAGTAAATGTTATGTCTAAATCAATCAATACTAAATTATTCATACACTGATAATTCTGTAATGATGTTGATTTTCCAATCAATAAGTTAATAACAAGGTCCTCATTTGGTTCATCATTCTACCAACGAATACACCCTCTTAGGCCTGCCAGCTCGTTCATTTTGGACGATTTCTTCTTGCACTAATCCCTTGCTGATCAAATAATCAAGAATTTCGCGAAGTTTTGCTCCACTTATTTTTGATTTTTGGCTTAAATCCCTTGTTTTTATCGCCTTGTCTTGCTCCATAATTGTTAAAATATTTTTAATTGGCTCGGGATATTCAATTTCGATGGTTTTGACCGCCGTTGTCAAGTCCAAGTATTTCTTGACCTGTTGTATCACGCCGGGATTAAAATGACCGTCAAAATGCAAAACATCGCCCTCACGGAAGGTAAAAGAATTCAGAAACTTACCATCAACGAATATATTTCCCATATTCACGATTTCGTCGTTAAACCTTACCACTTGACACACTTTTTCTTCGGTTTGCACGATTTTTATTCTCATTCTCCTTAAAATGTCCAATAATTGCTCGATGTAATTAATCGTATATTCAAAATCAGCCTCAGAAAAGTACACTTTCAGAAACACTCCCCTCATGAAGGCGCTGTATAACGATGGTTCGAGTCGTTTGAGAAGAGAAAGTGGTAAAGATGTAATTACGACCTCTAATTCTGCGCTATCGATCATTGATATCAGGTTATCAACGCCTAAAACGAGGTCGGAGTAATAATAAAAAGTAACATCTTTCACGCAACGACCATACTTAGTTTCTTGTATCTTTATCTCTTTGTCTAGATCTTGAATGTTATTTTCGAACTTCCTATATCTTTCGTTAAATAATTTCGTTAACGCAATTTTGGGATTCTTGCGAACGAATACATGTGGTCTTTCATCAGAAGAAAGATCGATGAGATTTTTTTTTTTGAGAAAGAGCAAGGCGTTTTGTACTTGAGAGTATGAATATTTAAGGTTATTTTTAATCTCGTTTATGGTTCCAAATTTGAAAGTGATGAGATATTTATAGACATTCATTTGAACATCAGAAAATCCAATCTCAAACAGAAATGAAAGATTATAACCACTCATAATTTGTAATAAAAAATATTCTCTAAATTTACTGTAATAGTTTGTGACACCATTCTTAAGAATTTCCAATTTGCGTCATATTATTATGGTCACAAATCCTATTAACCTCATAAACAAAAAAAGTGATGAAAAAAGATGGCACAATGTAAGGATTGTAAGTTTTACAAACCAATAGACGATGTAAAAGGGGATTGCTTTGGACACGAAGTTCCCGCTATAACTGATATAGAAAAATGTCCTACGGGAAGCTTCCAACCACGAGGTAGTTAAAATGGCAGCAAAAGTAGATTTTAAGAAATCCATGAAGAAAATATTCCAACCAAAGGCAAATGAAGTGGTTGTAGTGGATGTTCCTAAAATGGCATATCTCATAATTGATGGTCAAGGCTCACCAGGAGAATGTCAAGAATACATAGACGCAATGGCGGCTTTATATTCTGTTTCTTATAAGGTCAAATTTATGAGTAAGGCTCAGGGAAAGGATTATGTAGTTCCCCCATCTGAAGGACTTTGGTGGGCGGACGATATGAAGGATTTCGTTCAATCTAACAGGGACAAGTGGAAATGGACTATGATGATAATGCAACCCGATTGGATGACTGAAGACCAAATCAAGGTAGCAATCGAAGCAACTCGAGAAAAAAAACCAAAATTATCCGAAACGCTCGATAAACTTTATATTAAATCGTTCACTGAAGGAAAAGCTGCTCAAATTATGCATATTGGGCCGTATTCCGAAGAACATTCGACAATCGAAAAATTACACGCATATATCAAGGAAATTGGGGGTACTTTCGATGGACTTAAACAAAAGCATCATGAGATATACATCAGTAATCCAAATAGAGCAAAACCAGAAACCATGAAAACAGTAATTCGACAACCTTTTAAATAATTTAATTTTCTATTTTTTCTTCCTCATAGAATTCTATCAACCATAAAAGGAAATATTATTTTATCTCTTTTTCAATATTATGATCAATAGATTGATTTAAATTTTAAATTAAATACAAAAAAAGAGGTCAAACTAATGCCATTAGCTCAAATATATTTGTGGAAGGGAATATCTGAAGATATTATAAAAAAAGTAATAGCAGGGGTTACTGATGTATTCGTCAATATTGGTATACCAAAACAAGCTGTTGAAGTTCTCATTCACGAGGTGCCAAAAGCTCATTGGGGTATCGAAGGAAAACCCGCTACGGAATCAAGACCGAATGCTGAACTCCCCAAGTAGTCTTATTGTGATATTTCTTTAGGTCTAAAAAGATGTTAATTTTCAAATGACTATGAAAATAGAGATGATTTTATGAAAGAAATATTAAATGCGGTTTATAGTGTTTTA
>JBHLMB010000072.1:0-4160 GCA_048938565.1 Promethearchaeota archaeon
AAGCACTGGCTTTGCCCAGACAGCCTATGGCATCCTGACGATAATCCTCTATGTGGGCATAATCAGCGGCGCCTCTGCTTTTATAGGCTATAAGACCTACCGGAAGCGAAAACGGAGTCGCAGTTCACGCGGTTATGCGTAAACCACACCACCTTACCATGGAAGAGTACTCCGGGGGCTGGGGATAACACCCCTGCCCCCGGACTAGGAGAGATAAATGCCGCAGATAGCTATACCTACCATTAGATGGGGCAAAAGAAAAGAAAGGTCGCAGATGTGCGACCTATTAACCGACGACGGGGCTTTAATTGAAAAGGAAGGATTGAACCTGAAAGAGATAACAGATTTAGGAGAGAATTTCAGGCAATCTTCCATTTGGATGCCGAAAACGAAACCTCACGATATAATTTCTCAAATAGATATCGATATCATTATAGAAACAACACCTACCAATTCTGAGACAGGAGAACCAGCATTAAGCACGATCGTAGAAGCCCTCAACAATAAAATTAATGTAGTTGCTTCAAACAAGGGTCCGTTTTATTTGGAATACCAAAAGATCAAGGATTTAGCAAAAAAAAACGGTTGTCAGGTACGATACGAGGGTACCGTGGCAAGTTGCGTTCCAGTCTTATCGACTAAAGAAGGACTCCTCGGAAATACCATTACAAGCATAAAAGCTATATTGAACGGAACATGCAATTACATCCTTAGTAGAATGAGCAGCGAAGGAGTTCAATTCGCAATTGCTCTAAAAGAAGCCCAAGAATTAGGATACGCAGAGGCAGATCCAACTCTTGATATCGAGGGTTACGATGCTGCTGGGAAGCTAGTGATCATCGCAAACGAATTACTTGGATGGTCTAAAACAATAAAGGATGTAGACATAAAGGGTATTACGAACATAACAGTAAAATCGATTGAACTCGCCAAATCAGAAGGTTATGTCATCAAGCACCTCGCAATCGCAGAAAATCAAAAGCTCATTGTAGAGCCTCGTTTAGTAGAAATGAATAATCCTCTAAATATCTCCGGTACATTAAATGTCATCGAATTGCAAACAAAATACGCAGGCCCAATCATTTTAATGGGGCGAGGGGCAGGCGGCTTCGAGGCAGCATCTGCCATTTTAAATGACATGATTAGTATTTCCCTGAAAATGTAATATCTGGATTCTATACCTTCATTATTATAATTTTAACAAAATGAGCGCTTTTTTAAGCTCTATATCATTATAAATGTATCATGAGTTTCAATTTTAGAGAAAATTTCAAAGGAATTGTGTCGGTCATAGGAGCCAGCACTATAGATAAAGAGACCGAGAAAAAAGCCATTGAAATCGGAAGATTACTTGCAAAAAATCATTATGCGGTATCGTGCGGAGGATTGTCTGGAGTCATGGAAGCCGTATGCAAGGGAGCAAAAGTAGAAAATGGCTTGACTATAGGTATAATTCCTTATAAAGATAAAAATACAGCAAATAAATATGTGGATATTGCAATTCCCGTGCCTTTTTCCCAAGCAAGAAATGTCGTCGTAATACTATCCGGCGACATTGTCGTAGCAATATCGGGAAAGGCTGGAACTTTAACTGAAATTGCATTTGCCTGGTTATATCAAAAGCCAATAATTGCTCTTTCTGGAGTGGGGGGATGGTCATCAAAAATGGCTGGTAAGACTATCGATGATAGAAGAAAGGACAAAATTCACGAAGCAAAAACACCTCTAGAAGTCCTTGAAAAAGTTGAGGAATTAATAGAAAAATCCCATCTCAGCTTCCTTTCCAATCCAAATGACATGCTATAAATCAATTTTCTTCTCTTATTCAATTAAAAACAATAATTAATCGTTTAATCGGTGATTTTATTTGAAATCTACTACCATATCGGTTTCAATTTACAATTATTGATTTATATTTCTGAGAATAGTTCTTTTTAAGATATTAGCCATTAGTCAGTGAAAAGAAGTAAGTACAAGAAAGAAATAGAAAAGAGAAAAAATGGATTAGATTAAAGTATATTAATGAACATTGCAAAAATTACCCACATGCATTTATAAATCAAATCTATTTACCATTCATATTAAATAAACATTAAAATGCAAAAAAAACATTCTAGTTAAAGTGGTAATTCTATTGGAAGAAGAGAAAGAAATCTTCATATCTGCAATTATCTGTCTAATTATAGCAATAGTGGGTTTATTTGTTGCAGGAATAATATTAGGAGGTGCTGCGATAGGAGGTAGCATCGTGATACTTATAAAAACAAAACAAACAGAATCAAGAATTATAGGTTTAGTAACATTGATATTAGGAATTATTGATATTGTTGGAGTATATATAATTAATGGTTAAGTAATGGTATAGCAATTTTCATCTTTCTTTTAATTTTAACTATTTTTTTTCATCCAAAGCCAATTCCAACTCAATTAAGAACTTCTTATCAAGATCAAAGTCATCTTCTTTAATATTTTTATCTAAAACCATTTTTAATGTTTTGAGTGACTGTTTTAATAAAATATAATAATTATTTATTTTAATTTCTTTATTTGACAATAAAGACTCGAATAAACTACAATATCTATACATGTTTTTTGCACCAATAATTCCCGAATCTCCCTTTATGGAATGAAATAGTATCTTACACTCCGAGATTTTTTGTTGATTAGATGGATCTTGACAAATCTCTCGAATAATTGCGTCTAAATTAATAAGATTATTTTTTAATTCTTCGAGATAAAAAGTTCTCAATGTTTTCGTGTCCAGATAATCAACTCCCAGAAATTATCATACAAATATCAAGAAAGCAAGTTAATTTAAAATTAAGCTATTATAGAATGAAAAATTATCCTTAATATATTGAAGATAATCGAATTATCAAAATAATAATCATCTAATAAAATGACAAACTCACATATTTTATTACATTCAACGAATCGTAAAGCTCCCGATGTAGATTTCAAGACAGCAATTATTAGCGGACAAGCAGTAGATAAAGGTCTTTACATGTTGAATCAAATTCCCAAATTATCGCCTGAAGAGATATATTCATTTAAAGAGCTTGAATTAAGCGAGATCGCTTTTACCGTGATTTTAAAAATCTTAGGAAACTCCATTCCATCATCGGATCTCAAGGCAATTTTAAAAGACGCCTTAAATTTTCCCGTACCAGTCGAGAAAATAACGAGCAAGGATTATATTTGTTATTTAGACAAGGGTCCCACGTGCAGCTTTAAGGATTTTGGAGCAAGAACACTCGCCAGGGTAATGGAACATTATTTGAAAAGCGAAAACCAAGAGATAATCATCCTCACGGCAACTTCAGGTGACACTGGGGGTGCCGTTGCTCAGGCGTTTTACAACATGAAAAACATCAATGTCGTGGTTCTTTATCCCAAGCAAGAGATTAGCGATCTACAACGTAAACAAATGACGACTTTAGGAAACAACATTATGGCCATAGGGATCAATGGAAAGTTCGACGATTGCCAACACTTGGTGAAAACGGCTTTTACTGACGAACAACTGAAACACCTAAACTTGTCTTCTGCAAATTCAATCAATATTGGCAGACTACTACCCCAAACGATTTATTACTTCTGGAGCTATTCGCAAGTCGTTGAATCAATCGGAGAGCAAGTCGTTTTTTCCGTGCCTTCGGGAAATTTCGGAAATTTGATGGGAGGTCTCATCGCTCATAAAATGGGTCTTCCCGTAAAAAAGTTCATATCAGCAGTTAACGAAAACGACGAGTTTCCAAGGTTCTTGGAGACGGGAAAATACATAAAGGTTGAGCCTTCGAAAAAATGCATTAGCAACGCTATGAATGTAGGACACCCTTCAAATTTAGCGAGAGTGATAGATTTATACGGTGGACAAATAGATGAGAAAGGAATAGTTCACGAAGAGCCGGATCTAGAAAAACTAAGAAGAGATATAATGTCGTTTTCAATCTCTGACGATCTTACAAAAGATACAATTGTAAAGTTTAACGAAAGACATGGAGGTATTATTGAACCTCACGGAGCAGTGGGATGGAGTGCTCTAAGCATCTTCAGAAAAGATTTCCCAGAACACGCCACATTCAAGGCCATTTCCTTTGAAACCGCAGATCCTGCCAAATTTCCAGAAGAGATCGTTTCCTTAATAGGAATAAATCCTC
>JBHLMB010000072.1:4170-8643 GCA_048938565.1 Promethearchaeota archaeon
CAAATTCCAAATACATTAAAAACCATACAAACAAAATCAGAATTCCCTAATGAAACTGAAATCAATAATTACAATGATTTTGAAGCTTTTCTAAGAAAAAAATTTTAAAATTCCCATTTTCTAATCTTTTTTGATAGTGTTTTCTATGAATCAGGGATAAATACTGCAAAAGTTACCCTCATGGATTTAAATATCACCACCTTTTTAATATGTTTATACAAGAAGAAATCTAAACCAATAAACAATGAAACTTGAAAATAAAGAAAAATATATTATAACTTCAGTTATATTCGTGTTTCTTTTAATAACTGCTACTACTCTCGTATTACAATCATATTCTAAAGGATCTGATAACTCTGATGAATTATATAGTGGTTTTCAAGTAACTTTCGATGAAATACCTCAATCGGAATCCATTGTCATTCTAAATCCAAAACATTTTAACATCTTGTACGATTCTCGGTATGAAGACGAGCATGAAAATATCCTTATTAATTACCAGGCTGCACCTGGCGTTGTTGTTACGGAGTATGTTTTAGATGGAGGTATTGCGCAACCAATACCTCAAAATAACTTAATTCCAAGGCCAGATATGGGAAATCACACATTAAGACTGATAGGAACGAATTCTACGGGAGGTTCTTGCAGTTCCAACACGGTTAGCTTTCAGATTTCTAGGTTTAATGACGGAAATGGTGTTTCAGGAGTCCTTGGTGGAGCTCCAGATTGTAGAGATGTAACTTCAACTTCTTCGGTTCAAACGGTTATATCTTATGAAAATTTAATTCCAATGGAATGCGGACTCGTTACGGACACGATTTTAAGACGAGAATTATTCCTAGAAGGTCCAGAACGATATTTAACCCAAGAACCGTATATAAAGAGTGTTGATCTCAAATATGAGTTAATATTTGCCTATATCCCTTATGTAATTATTAGGAGCGCTCCGTGGTACGATCATTATTTATCAGTGCGTTCCCATCCAGATAGATATGGAGGAGTATCAACGGTGGGCACTTTCGCTAAAAACGGAACTACGCAAATATTTTATTTCTTGACTGAGATATTTCATGTTTTTGGTCCGGTTACCTTCTGGAACGATGAAACGATACATTACGATGTTATAGATGTTGCATTTATACAATATTATAATATTGTTACTTCAGATTATGATATTGGCGATGCCTTATTAGAATGTCCAGTTATTGGTCCTGTCGATTACTCGCAATATCCTGGAGAGTACTACGACAAATCAAGTCCGGTGAATGCGACATGGGAATGGGCAGAATCAGAAGATTGGTCCTATGGACAGGGATTAGAAACGGAGGTTTTTCTTGGAAATTACGCAGGTATGAATAGTTGTCCTGTACGCTTTCGATTTTGTATTCCTTATTCGGAATCCATAAATAGGTATTTAATGCCAGCTGAAATCGTTCATTCTTTTCAAAGGACAGCTCAGGAGCCAGATAATTTTGAACCAAATTATAGAGGTCTCGAAAATACATTCAGTATGAATATAATTCTTAATTGAGGAAATAATTACGGTGATATAACTACTCATCTATATTCCTTTAAAAAATTGAAAAACACCATTCAAGCAAAAATATAAATTTATCTGGATCTTCTTTTTATAAGAGGTAGTATATAACGAAGGTGAAATTTGTGGAATACCTAAAAGAAGATAGCGAAGCTCACAAGATATTATTCACGGGATTGGACGCCGCAGGAAAAACATCCATAATATTGATGCTTCAAAGGGAATTGTCGAAATTCGCCTTGCTTTCGCCCACACGTGGCGCACAAAGAAGAATCTTTAGCTTTTTAGGCAAGAGCATTTCGGAATGGGATCTAGGGGGGCAAGAAAATTATCGTATTGCCTATTTAAAAAATCCCGATAAATATTTCGAAGGTACTGAAATAACAATTTATGTCATAGACATACTCAATAAAGACCGCCAAGACGAGGCTCTCAGCTATTTAAAAGATGTAATCGAACAATTCAAGAAACTCGAAATAGAACCTCCCATTTTCGTATTTTTCCATAAATACGATCCTGCAATAGTAAAAACTTCAAAGAATGAATTGGACAATACTTCTGATTCTATAATGAAAAAAATTTCAAAAGAAATCAAGTATAAAAAGATTCACTATTATAAAACCTCCATTTATGACGCTCCTTCGATAATAAAATCGATGTCTGAAATATTGCTAAGCCTTTATTCAAGAGCAGAATTACTTCAGAAAACAGTAGAAGAGTTTGCTAAGAAATTAAAAGCGAAAGGAGCTGTCATTATCGACCAAAACTCATTGATCGTTAGTACATTTTTCAAAGACAAGGACACAGAGAATATAATAATGGCAACTACTCCCTACTTTTTAGCACTTAACGATAGTTTTCACAAGTTTTCTAACAAGAGCGAAGAAGAAATAGCGACCAGCCACATGGTAGTACAACGCTTTGGAGAGTATTTTATTTTCAAGGAAATTCTCATTGAAGATAATTCCCATGAATATTACATAATACTTCATAAAGAGGATAGCGAATTTAATAACGAGTTCTTTGAAACATTCGGAAATCTCATCCAAGAAGTATTAAAATAAAAGGATTATCTTAATAGTGATTGTTTACTCTTACTAAAACAAATAATACGCTAAGTTTAATTACACTTCGTTCTTATGTTAAATAGGGAAAAAATACTTTAACCAAGATACATTAAAACATATGGTATAATGAAAATTTGCAGTAATTGTGGAGCAACAAATAACGATAATGAATCGCTTACATGTAAAAAGTGTGGAGCATTATTACCCGTTCAAACGAGAAGACGTCGAATTACACTTCCCAAACCAGAAAAGGTTGAAGAAGAAGACGATATCAAAATCATTGGAGAAGAAATAATTTCAACCCAAGATGACTTGGAGCTTGACATATCGTTTGAAGAGGACGAACTAGACGATTTGATACCTACAGAATCAAACATTTCTCATCCTACGAAACCTTCGGATTTACAAGAAATTCCCAGAGATTTCAAAAAACCACAAGAAAATGATTTAGAACAAGAAGTAATTAAACAGGATGTCAAAACTGAACCAAACTTTAGTTTAAATAGAAAAAAACCTGAATTAAAACCTTTACCTAGGGCAGCAACAGAAGTAAGACCGGATTCAGATAAATCACAAGTCTTACAAGAAATAACACCACAACCCTACCAAGGATCAATTTTAGATAGTAAAAACACATTTGAAATTCCAATAACAAAACCTTTACCAACAACTAAACCCTTACCAGAATCATCATCAACAGATGTAGAATCTGAAAAAAGGAAAGAATTAAAAGAGGATACAGAATCGAAAGAGGAAGAACAAAAAGAAGAGAACGCCAAAACAGAGGAACAGGAACTTCAAGATTCAAACTTAATAGAAAAACAGAAGCTCTTGGAACTTGAAGAAGACATGACAAAAGTTTTAAAATTCCTCTCTAGCAAGTTAAAAACTAACAAGGAAGAGTCAACCATTAAAACTGAAGTAGAACCGATTGAAAAAAAAATAAAACCTTCAAATATGAACGACATTTTAACAAGATTAGTTAAAATAGATAACTATATAGAGGCAGGTGCCTTGATAAAAAGCGATGGTACGATTCTAGCAGCCGCAATTTCAGGTAGGTTTTCAGATTCTTTATTTGGAACAATAGGGCAAAACTTATCGATGATAGGAACGGATATTATTCAGGGATTAAGTGCGGGAACTTTAGAATCCATTTCAATTCGGGGATCTGAAGGAATTTTAGATTTAGCACCACTTGGCGAGAAGAAATTCCCTATAGTCAAGGATATTATTTTAATGGTTTTCTCACATCCAAAAGTAAAAAGAGGGATTATAAACATGGCCGTAACTAGCATTACTAACGACATTATTGATTATTTAAATCCGGACTAATAGAGCGAATACTTCCTTATTTTAATCCTTTCTTTTATTGTTGTACTAAATCTATTGTATTTCATTCGAAATACATTTCTCTGATATTTTAGAACTGCTTAAAAAATCAAGTTGGAGAGAACTAATAAAAGACCAGCTAGAGTGATTAATCCAGTAATACCTATTATACCCATTATAACTTCAACAACAATTTTTAAAGTCATATTTTAGAATTTCACCTCTCTAAACTTTATTTTTTTGATTCTCACTCTATATATATGAAATCATATATATAAATATTCTGATCGATTAAACTATATATACATATATCCAATCAGAGGAACTTAAAAAAGGCGCTTTTGGACGCTTATTCTATTAATATGAACTTGTTTATAATAATCTAAATTAAGATAAAGCCCCTCTAAGAAAGAATTTAAGCGATAAATTGAAACCAAGGGAATTTTGTGTTCATTTAATTGTATGTAATTTTCTTCAAGTGTCCTATTCTGAAAACATGTTGAATATACCTGTACGTGACTCCTCTTTTGGTTATCA
>JBHLMB010000073.1:0-8609 GCA_048938565.1 Promethearchaeota archaeon
CTTTTCCGCTTGGAAGGATAATTCGAAATTCTGCCTTGGAAATATGTTCCTCGGGTTGAATGTATAATTTTACATCCCTATACATCTCTGCGACCTCGTGCCCTATGCAATTTAGTTTAAACGCCTTGTACCAGCCGAACGGTGAATAATGGGATTCAATTCCCTTTTCATTAAGTAATTGGGCAATATTAGGACACACGTTCATTGCGTTGGATTCGCTACTCAAAAACTTGCTCAAATGTGCCCAAGGATAAACGAGTACTTTATCGACACGATATTTTGATCGGTCGGCTACGAGCTCGATATTATTCCTTTTTTTTCCTTTTACCTTACCTGACTCTATCTTTTCGTTGTGCCTTCTAATTTCTTCGTTTTTTTGCCTTACTTTTTCAGGGAACTCCGTGATTTGCAGGATGGCTTCCTCAATCACCGTAGCACCTTGTTTTGCAATCACGTCAACATCGTATGTGTCTTGGTCTTCTACTGAGACGAATGCAACCAAGATGAGACCTTCCATATTAATGACTTTTTCCTTGAAATCCTGGGGCGTGCTGGTTGCTTCCCCGTTTTTTACGACTTCCACATTTTCCGAATGAATGAGCAAGATTTTCATGTCTTTTTACCATGTTTATTATGCTAATGATTTCCCAATAACTTATTTAGTTAAGCTTATAATTTAAAGGAATTTATCGTAAAAATAATTTTCAGAAAAAGTAATTAAAGGAAAAAAATTTATAACCATTATGAGCATAGACACAATCCGTCATTCATTCTCACATATAATGGCCGCAGCAGTCTTAGAAATTTATCCCGAAGCTAAATTTGGAATTGGCCCCTCTATCGATAATGGATTTTATTACGACATTAAAATCAAGGAGAATCTAAAGCAAGACGATTTAGAAAAAATTTCAAAGGTTATGAAGGAAATTATTGAAAGAAAAATAGAATTCGAGAGGCAAGAAATTTCCCGAAGAGAAGCAAATGATCTTTTTAAAGATCAACCTTACAAAGTAGAATTAGTCAAGGAGATTCCAGATTCAGAAAACATATCAATCTATAAGGTTGGTAAATTCGTTGATCTATGTCGAGGACCTCATGTTCAGAGTACGAACAATCTAAATAGCGAAGCATTTACGCTCCTCCATGTATCAACTGCTTATTGGAAAGGTGATCAAAAAGAGGATACATTGCAAAGAATATATGGTACTGCCTGGACGAGTAAAAAGGAATTAAAACGATACCTACACCTATTAGAAGAGGCAAAAAAACGAGACCACCGCAAAATTGGCAGAGAATTAGATCTTTTTTCTCAACCTGGTGATATAGGGTCAGGTTTGGTATTATTTCATCCAAAAGGTGCGATCATAAGAAAAACCATTGAAAACTTTGAGTTAGACGAGCATCTTAAAAGAGGGTATCAATATGTCTATACTCCCCATATTTATAAGGCAGATGTATGGAAACTATCGGGACATTACACCTTCTATAAGGATAATATGTTTTTATTCAAAGCTTTTGAACAAGAGTATGGGCTTAAGCCAATGAATTGTCCTGGCCATGTCATGATATATAAAAGCAGATCAAGAAGTTACAGGGACCTTCCAATAAAATATTTTGAATTAGGTACAGTATACCGGCGAGAGTTATCCGGGGTGCTTCAGGGGTTATTAAGGGTAACAAGTATTACCCAAGACGATGCCCATATTTTTTGCAGGAAAGATCAACTAGAAGAAGAGATAAATAAAGTCATTAAGTTTGCAATCTTTATGATGGAAACATTTGGTTTTGAATACAAATTTACTTTATCAACCAAACCAGAGAAATCTTTGGGTTCGGATGAGATTTGGAAATTAGCCACGGATGCTCTAAAAAATGCACTAAAAAAAAATGAACTTAAATATGATATCGAAGAAGGAGGGGGTGCGTTCTATGGTCCAAAAATTGATGTTAATATGAAAGACGCAATAAATAGATGGTGGCAAGGTCCAACAATTCAGATAGATTTTAATTTTCCAGAACGCTTTAATCTTGAATTCGTAAATAGCAATGGAGAAAAAGAAAGACCAGTAATGATTCATAGAACCGTATTAGGTTCAATGGAGAGATTTATGGGTGTTTTAATTGAGCATTACGCTGGTAGGTATCCATTATGGCTTGCTCCCGTACAAGTTAAACTACTTACAATCTTAAACGAAGAGAGAATTGTACACTATGCTGAAGAATTAAATAAAAAATTTCTTGAAGAAAAAATTAGGTCAGAATTGGATATTTCTTCAAACACATTAAATTACAAGATAAGAGCCGCTCAGAACGAAAGAATTCCTTATGTTATTGTTTTAGGTTAAAGAGAACTAGAAGAAAATAAGATTTCGTTAAGAATTGGGAAAAAAGGTATTACCAAAAATATGATAGAGCTCCCAATCTTTATAAAACAAATAAAAGAAGAGATCAATAATAAAATCAATGAATCTATTTTTCTAAAGTAATTATTCTCAATAGTTCTCAATCAGTTTCTTTGATTATTAAAGATCCTATGAAGTTTATTTTTTAATTAACTTCAAAATATTTTTTAGATAAATAATAATTATTAAAAATCAATAAGTTAACAATTAAAAACCATTGTTTAAGAATAAAAATGTGGTATAATGAACCTATTATCGTTGTTTCGATTTCCTTGATGTTAATAATCGGTTACTTGCTATATAATTTGTTCCATTGGCAACAAAGGAAAAAGGAAAATAATACTTCTAAACAGAACTTAAAGCGTTTTTACACAGATTTTATCGTTGTAATGGTTGCTTTTTTGCTACTTGTCGTGCCTTTTTTTTTTATGTTGTAGTTTTAGGACTAGGATTTATTCGATGATAAACTCAATTTTCAACAAATCCTAAATATTTTGCTTCATAGATTAATTTGTATAAAAGATATTTTTTGACTCGTGATGAATCTGAAAAAAATTTTCTCAAGAATTACAAGAAAATTAGACGAAGTTGATCAAACTAGAGAAGAAATATTAAAACTATCTCGGCAAATGGTTAGAGATTGCAGCGTTGCGATTAAATCCATTCATAGGAAAGATTTCGAAGCTTATGGAGAATTGATTACAATTATTAAAGAAAAACACGAGAATCTTTTAAATCTCGTTCAAAAAAATCCTGCGTTTTTTAGTAATTACGTTAAAACGCCTGAACAGGAGTATGTGGAAGCGATATGCTTGTTTTCAATTATAAAGAACGAGGAAGTCCCCGGTCCTGAGGAATGCAACATTTCAGAGGTTAATTACCTTCTAGGATTGGCAGATGTTATAGGAGAATTACGAAGGTACATCCTGGATAAGATAAGAGTTGGAGATATTGAAAACATTGAAAATATTTTAAATGTAATGGAAGACATTTATACTTATTTATTTGCCTTGGATTATCCAAAAGGAATCACGCAGGATTTACGGAGAAAGACAGATATTGCCCGAAATCTTATTGAAAGAACTCGAGGTGAAATCTCCTTGACCATTCAGATGGACAACTTGAAGAAATCGCTTAAATAATTAATTAATTACATGTAGAAAAGATTATAATGCCTTTTAATACAGAAAAAATTAAACGAGACGCAAAAGCTAATTATGAAAATGCTTGGATTGATACTAGAAATTTGCTAGATTTAGAAGGAAACTTATTCACGCTTCAAAAGCGTGGAAAAAGTCATCCCGTCCACGATTTCATATCGGAATCAAGAAAGCAAATGATAGATTTAGGTTTCGAAGAATTAGTATTACCAATATTTTTAGAAGAAGAAGATGTTTACAAACAATATGGTCCAGAGGCAGCTCTAATACTTGACAGGCTGTTTTATGTTGCTGGTTTACCACGACCAGATATTGGCATATCTAACGATAAAATATCTGCCATAAAGGAGATTATCAATGGATTCGATCAAGTCGATGTTTTGAAAAAAATTTTTCGAGATTATAAGAAAGGCGAAATCGAAGCAGACGACCTTATAGAGGTATTTATGGAAGCGCTTGAGATTAAGGAAACACAAGCCTCCGAAATCATCGATAAAATCTTCCCAGAACTCAAAAAACTCAAGCCCATTCCAACAAAAACAACACTAAGAAGTCATACAACGGCCTTGTGGTTTATAGTTTTGGGAGAACTCGTGAAAAAGAAAAAATTACCCCTTCAATACTTTACGATATGTAAAAAATTCAGAAGAGAGCAAAAAATTGACGCAACACATTTATACGATTCCAACACGCTTTCTCTTGTAATACTTGCAGAACAAATATCTTTATCAGATTGTCGCAACATCGCAGCTGATATCTGCTTGAAACTTGGATTTGAAAATAGTAGAACTGAAATAAAGAAAGCCACTTCGAAGTATTACGCTCCACAAACGGAATTTGAAATTTTTGTAGAGCATCCAAAAACGAAAGAATGGATTGAAATCGGAGACGGAGGATTTTACAGTCCCGTAAGCCTTTCTCAATACGGAATACAACATCCCGTTTTTAACATCGGTTTTGGTGTAGAAAGAATATGCATGATTAAAACGGGTGTTGAAGACATTAGAAAACTAGTATATCCTTATTTTTACGAGGAGATATCCTTTTCTGACGAAGAAGTAAGCAAGTCTCTGAAATATAAGTATTTTCCCTTGACAGAAGAAGGTATTGAAATTAAAAAGGCTATAATTGAATGCGCGCTAAAGAATAAAGAAGCTAAATCACCCATTAGGATAAAAGCATGGGAGGGGTTGATCAAGGGAAAGAAAATTGAAGTGTATGTCTGGGAGTCTGACGATAATGTGAACTTATTAGGTCCCGCAAGCCTGAACAAGGTCTGGGTTAAAGATGGTGCTGTTCTTGGACTCTCAGTAGATAAAACCTTGGAGGGGGGCGTCGATACTGGAAAGACTTATTTAGAAGGAATAGCCTCCGAAATGGCCTATAATATAGAGACAATGCTTGATCAAGGTAAGAAGCAATACGAACACAGGGTAAAAATGTGCTATAGGGCTTCTGAAGTGAACCTCGAGCTTGACGATGTGGTCTTGGAGTTTATTCATTCTAAACAGAAGAAGTTTGACGTAAGGGGCCCTGTATTTCTTGGTCTATCATTTAACATAGCATAATTAATTCTTGAAGTGATTAACAATTCCAAAAAAAGTACTCATCGCTGGAACATTCGATATATTACACCCAGGACATATTTTTCTCATAAACGAGGCCGCAAAATTAGGGGAAGTGCACGTGATTGTTGCAACGGATAAGAATAGGGAAGCATATTCAGGAGTGAAACCCATAATTCCCGAGGAACAAAGGTTAGAAGTCGTGAGAAATGTTAAAAATGTAAAAAGCGCAATACTTGGACGCCACGATAATGACACGCTTAAAACGGTAGAACAATTAAATCCTGATCTCATTCTTTTAGGCCCTGATCAAAAATATAGCGTTGATCAACTTTTAAAAGCCTTAAAATCAAAGGGAATGGATAATATAGATGTAAAAAGGTTGGAACGCTATTACGATACATACAAGTTGCATAGTTCCAGCTTGATAAAAAAAAAAATCATTGACCGATACTTGAAAAACCACATTGACAAAGTATGAATGAAAAAGTGGATATTGAACCTGAAAACTTTGCAAATTGGTTTGCATTGTTCCATTTATGCCAGAAATTGGGAAAAAGAAAAAACATACGCCTTAATTCAACGGAATTTGGAGATTCAATGGGCGTGAGTCAACAGACTGCGTCTCGAAGAATTCAAACATTAGAAGATCTAGGTTGGATTCACAGAAAAATCCAAGGAAAAGTACAGATTATTGATATTACGGAATTAGGAACAGAAATCATGCTTAACATGTATAGAAAATTAAAAACAATTCTTGAAAATGTTCTTATTGCGGGGGAAGTCAGTGAAGGAATGGGCGAAGGCGGGTATTATGTGTCAATCCGCGAGTATTATAGACAATTTAAAAGCAAGTTAGGATTTGAGCCTTATAAGGGCACGCTAAACTTGAATTTAGACGCCATAAATAATTCGCTTTTAAGAGAAAAACTCGAAGATAAAAAACCCGTCATAATTGAAGGATTCAAGGACGAAAATAGGAACTACGGGGAAGTTAAGTGCTTTAATTGTTTTGTTTTTCCCCTAAAAGACAAGGAAAACAAGATCAAGGCAGCCATATTAGACATCCAAAGAACGCATCACGGAAAAAATATCGTCGAGATCTTAGCAGAACCTTATTTAAGAGAATATTTTAACCTCAAGAACGAAGATAAACTCATAATTGAGTTATCTTGAGAAGATTTATCGTTTAATTGCTTTCTTCTTTTAGTGTCGTTTTAAATTTAAAAAATCGAAATAACGCCGTGAATATCACTAACCACATGAAAATAAACACATACACGTGAAAGTATCCAAAAAAAAACGATATCAAGCTTGTAATCACGAGATAAAAAAGCCTTTCTGACCGAGCCATGAGACCAACATCAAAATCGTCTTTGACAAAGTTTTCAATTCTAGCTCTTGAATAGCTTATCATTATAGAAGCGAGAAACGAGATAAAGACGATAAACTTCATATCAATACCTAACATTAAATCGTTCCAGAAGTGAATAAGTAAGGCGAAAAAAATAACGAACTCGGAAACTCTATCCATTGTAGAATCAAGAAAACCACCCTTTTTCGTGGCATTATTGCTTAATCGTGCAATAGCTCCATCAACGCCATCAAATATTCCCGTACAAAATATAAAAATAGAAAAAAGAAGTAAGTTAGAAAAGATAGCTAAAGAGCCAAAGCTCAATAATGCAAACACCAACATGACCCCCGTGGCCATGTTCGCTGAGACTTTTATTTTGCTTAATCCAGTTGCAATGAGGCGAACCAATGGTTGAAAGATATGTCGAACTCGGAATTTTGAAGGCATGTTATTGTGTTTTAAGTATTGATTTGTATTCAATCATAAAATGTTTTATTTCTTAAAGTAAATTGTGCGATTTTTTTATTGTTTTGGTTTGGGTTTTTAATGATTTGTAATCCTAATTTATCTATATAGAAAATAAACACTTTTCGAGAGTAATTCCACTTTTATACAACATATGTTTTTAAAATAAATCTAGCTAATAATATTAGAAGTATTTCAATTAACCAAAAAGGAAATGTAAAAAAAATGCGAGGATTAAAAATCAAAAGAAATTATAAAAAGTGCATTCAAGTTTTTATCTTTTTACTGGTTGTTCTTTCTTTCTTGGTTGTAGGTGTGGTTTCGACTATTAAAAAAATAATTTTAACAGATAATAGCGGTGAAAACATTACTTCCGAGAACTTATTAACGAGTTCGGGAAGCATTTCTTGGCAGGAAAATGGAACTGCGATCTGCACGGAAGAAGGTGATCAAATTTCGCCCAGACTTGTCAATGCTGGTAATGGAAGCGCAATTATAACCTGGGCGGATTCTAGGAATGGCAACTTTGATATTTACTCTCAAAAAATTAATTCTAATGGAATTACTCAATGGACTCCCAATGGAACCATAGTATGTAATGCAATAGGTAAACAATATGCACTTGGAATGGTCAGTGCTAATAATGGAAGCGCAATCATTGTCTGGATAGACAATAGAAGTGGTAGTTATGATATCTACGCCCAGAAAATGAATTCTAATGGAATCGCACAATGGACACCGAATGGAAACCTCGTATGCAATATTACTGCAGATTTTGATTATTGCGAAGTTATTAGCGATGATTTTGGGGGTGCCATTATAACCTGGTCGGAAAACAGAACAGGTAATTATGGTATTTATTCGCAGCGAATAAATTCCACGGGACACATTCAGTGGGATGTTAACGGAACCATCGTTTGCGAGCCAAATGCGGAAATTGATCATTATGATGTTATTAATGATGGCTCTGGAGGCGTTATTGTAGCTTGGACGGACGAGAGACTAGGAATGCCTAGTGTTTATGTGCAAAGAATAAATTCGACCGGAATTGCGAAATGGGCAGGAGATCAGACGTTAAACTACCAATCGGAGTTACTTCCCTATTATGTTTTTCTGACAAGTGCAGAAAATGGCAATGTAATTGTAATTTGGTACGATTTAATGCATTATCCTGCTGAATATAGTGGGACTTACGCCCAAAAACTAAACCCTGAAGGAGAAGAGCTATGGGGTCCAAATGGAACTCAAATATCCACATATCTTTGGTCTTGGCCGATAAGTGATGGTTCAGGGGGGGCGCTTCTATTTCGCAATGAAGGTGCCCATATTTATGCCCAGAAAATAAATTCTAATGGTAACGCGTTATGGAGATCCCCTGGAGCTACCATATGCTCGTATTCGGAAGGAATAAATGAGTATCGAGCTATTAGCGACGATAATGGTGGAGCATTCATTACTTGGTTGAATTATGATCGGGACCTCTTTGTCCAAAAAAGCAACTCCGCAGGTAAAGCTCAATGGGGCTCGAAAGGAATTCCTATAGTTACACAGTTAGGAATGCAAGTTTGTAATGCTGCTTATGATGGATCTGGGGAAATATTTATTGTATGGGGAGAAAGAAGATATGATGATTATGATATTTATGTCCAACGGGTAGTTG
>JBHLMB010000074.1:0-2562 GCA_048938565.1 Promethearchaeota archaeon
AAATCCTTCAGCATCGGCTGGTGAAGGACAGGAAGGTGGACGTGCGGGTGGGCAAACCCCGGGTAGCTTACAAGGAAACGATTACGCATGCGGCCCAAGCCGAGGGCAAATTCGTCCACCAGACCGGCGGCCGGGGGCAATATGGGCATGTGTTGGTAATCATTACTTTTATCGTGGATGTTTCTATCCTATTAAGATTCTGCTTTATAGTTGCATCATAATAGTTAGGAGCTCCAGCAAACGCAAATAACGCTTGAATGAATGGTTGGATTTCTTGACCTTGAGGTGCTGCTAAATATCTAATAATTTCCCTTCCATCATCATCCAAAAAAAGAACTGTGGGAATTCTTTGTATATCGTATTCTTTTGCGAATTCTGGATTATCGTCTATGGAATGCTCTTCAATCGTGAGCATTCCGTTTGAATTTTCTTCGTATATATGTAATAATGACATAAATTGCCCGCAATCCATGCACGCTTGAATTTTTCTTCCATCAGGGTCGATACTTTTTGATGTAAAGACTTTCAGGCTTACCAGTTTTTTGAGCTTGGCCATTTCTTTCTTTATTATTTCCTTGTATTTATCGTCTGAAGACATTTTAGTGCCACTTTTTAAACATGGTGATAAATATAAATTTAACATTAATTAATCTGTAAAGACAGTTAAAATATCTTTTCATACTAAATTAAAAAAGAGTCGGTTTTTTCACTTACTCACGATAGTCTAATCCTGAATTTATTCATAAAATATTAATATATTATGAATACATACCTTCGTAGTCTCGTTTACCTTTGGTTAGTTTTTCCAATAAATCTTGAGGCGTGAACATCCCAATCAAGTGGTCTTTATCGTTTATTGTAGTGTAAGGAACGCCTTGCACGTTATATTTCGATGCCATATCGGGATTCATGTTAATGTCAATGATTTCCACGCTTACTTTGCCCTTGGATAAAATTGCGATTAAGTTTAGAATGGGCACTACTGTAGGACAATAAGGACAAGTAAGCGTTATAAAGAGCTTGATCGTTGATTTCTTAATGTTTTTTATGCTTGTCATTATAGCATCCTTGTAAAAAGAAGACACACCTGAGAAATATTTCAGCGTTTCAATAAACGGAGGGAGCTCAGATCCAGTTGGGCTAGCAACATATCGAATAATCACATTCTCATTATCATCTAGAAAAAGAATCGTTGGAACCTTGGTAATGTTGTATTTTTTGGTAATTTCGGGATATTCTTCTGTAGAAAATTCTTCGATTTTTAACTTTCCTTTTGAATTCTCAGCCAATATTTCTAATAAATTAACAGTTCCATTACACATCATGCACTTCCGGATTTTGGAACCTTCATCATTAATCTTAAAATCGGTGAATAATATCAAAGAAACGCTATTTTTAAGCGCCTCTAATCCTTTTTTAATGTTTTTAAGCTCGTTTTCGCTAAGCATATTTCAGTAAATTGAATTCATTTTTTTATAGTAATTTAATTGAAAATTAGTAATAAAAATTTCTCAACCTAATGTTATCATTTATAAGTCATCGTGATGTTAATGTAAATAAAGACTTATTAAAATTGAAGAAGGTTTTTGTCAGTTATGAACGAGACGATAGAAGAATTGGGGACCTGTCAAGCGTGTAACAAGGAAATAAATTTAGAAGATGCTTGGAGAGTAGATGAAAAATATTATTGCCAAGAATGCTTTGATAAACTAAGCATCTAATAATTTTTCAATTTATATTTCTATTTTTATTTATAATTTTTTGGAGTCTGGGTTAGAATTAGCTTAATTCCTATTTTATTTATCATTCCATTAACATTTCGCACATGGTTTTCAATTGAAACGATATTTTTTTTCTTCTTCCAAAAACCTTGATGATCCAATAAGCATCGGGGCAGTATGTGATTATATAATTATTTTGAATATTGCGATTATCACTTGGTATTGAATTCGAAAAATCATCCATTCTTTTTAAAGCAATAGTTTCTATGATGTCCGTGCGTAATTGATGACCGACACCTCCTCCACTACAAGCTCTTGGGATGTTTTTTAGGACATTATATCCGCTTTTTTCATATAGAACCTCTAATTCATCGGCAATGTTAGGAATTTCTCCGTTTCTTAAAGGGCACGCGTGTTGTATTATTATGTTACCGGATTTTTTACCTTGAGAGGGCTTGAGGAATTCGGTAAAATACCTAATTTCGATGTTAATATCTGCATATTCTTTTTTAAAAACCATGTAACAACTTGGACAAGCAGTTATAATACATCTATACCCTTTTTCTTCAAATATTTTTCTATTTTTTTGAACAAGAGAATCATATTCCTCTATTGAGCCATTACATAAAATAGGATACCCGCAACATATCTCTTCTTTCAATATTGTAAATTCAATCCCTGCATTTAACAAGTATGCAACTACATCTTCACCATAATGAGGCGTCTTTACCGTCGTGAAACACCCTAAATAGAGAAGGGTGTCGCTCTGTGTTTTAATATCTTTGAATTTTTTCATTCGACTCTTATTTTGTGAGAAGGGCGATCCATATTTCCTAATAAT
>JBHLMB010000074.1:2572-8608 GCA_048938565.1 Promethearchaeota archaeon
CCTCCAAACCCTCAATATGATTGCCATCTTGAAGGTATTTGTGTTTTAACGCAATTCTTTCTTCAGAAGTTCCACAATTGTTGCAATGAATGCAATTATACACTCTTAGATAATCTTGTTTGGTAAAGACAAAGCTATCTTTAGAATCGAGTAATTCTTGTACTTGTTCGTTAGAAAGGAAATGCTCGGGATCTGCTTTCTTACAAGGACAATCGTAATCTTCGTTCATTTTATATCTTTTATCACATATTACAACAATAATTCGAATATATCCTTAGCTTTTGGATGAATCTTACACTGCTTGCTAAACCTTCGTAGGATCCACCAACAACTCACACAATAAGTCGTGGCAAAATCCACATTTTCTCGGTTAAAGTCTTCCATCCGTTTTTTAGCGACTGCATCTATAATGTCAGTTCGATGCATGTAACCTAATCCTCCACCGCAGCACCAGTGGGGGACGTTTTCAACCTCGTATCCACTCATTTTTAAGACATTATCGATGAATTCAGTAACTTCCCCCCGTCCTCGATTAATTAGTTGACATAAATGTTGTACTTCTACTTTTCCTGATTTTTGAGTCTTCGAAGGTTCAAGAAAATCTGATACGAATATAAATTCTGTATCCGATTTCATTTCGGGTTTGTAATAGGTCGAAAAAAGAAAATAACAAGCAGGGCACAGGCAGATGACTTTTTTGTACTTATTGAATATTTCAATGTTTTCTTTTTTACAGATTTCAAATTCTTCCATTGATCCTGAAGCAAACCAAGGCCAACCGCAACAAATTTCTTTGTCTAAGATCGAAAACTTAATCCCACGCTTTAGCAAGTATTCTAAAGAATGCTCGGTGTAATGAGGAATGCGAATGGTTGATAAGCATCCCATAAAATAGAGAACATCCGACTTTTCTGAAATTCCTTCTGGTCGTTTAATTCTCATTTCATTAGTAGGATAGGGCGTTCTGAAATTCTTGAAGCACTCGCGCATTTCTTCTAATCCCTCTAATGTAAATCCTTGCTTTAAAAAAGCCTTCTTCAGTTGAATTCTTTCCATTTCTGTTTCGCATAATCCACAGTGAACACAATTATATAATTTGCTGAAATCATCTTGAGAAAATTGGATTGAATCTAATTTACTTACCATTTGCTTGACTTCTTCGTCTTGATAAAAGTTTTTAGGATCTATTTCTTCGGTAGGATATTTTTTTCTATCTTCAGGGTATTTTAAATATTCTCCCATAATATCATCCGATTTTTATGAAATGAGGGTTTTAATTAAAAAGTTTATCTTAATTTTTATAAACTTTAAGCACTTAATGAACTTAATACCTGGGAAAAACATATAACTTTTAAGAATTATAGCAATTAAGAAAAGCTGGTTTTTAATGGAAGAACTCTTCATCATAAACGAGGGTGGACAATTAATATTTAGTTGGCACCCCAAAAACAAGTTAAAAGATTCAAATAATAAAGACGATTTAATTAGTGGATTTCTTTCTGCTCTCAATAGTTTCGCCACTCTTGAGAGAGGAGAGGATATAAAATCGTTAAAATTAAAGGAAACGACAATTATATTCGAAAAAAACGAAGATTATGTTCAAAAATTAACTTTTGTCATTACAACCAAGGATGACTCTCTGATCGAAATTTGTCATTCGATTGTACACTATATTATGGATTCGTTCACGCAAGAATATAAAGAAAGATTAGAAAAGGAATTCGATGGTCAGATTGATATTTTTAATCCATTTTCGGAGAGAGTAGAAAGAATTGTTTACGATCATGGTTTGGACGAACTAAAGAAAACAAGATCGGAAATAGAAAAAGGAACCATTTTAAAATCGCTTCTCCTCTTGGAACCAAAAAGCGGTGAAGTGTTTTATGTAAACGCAAAACAATATGTAAATAAGGATAGTTTGAGCTTTCTCGTGCCTCTTCTTACGAATTCAGCACGCTTATTATATAGGAATAATCTCGAAGAAAATGTTAGGTGGATCTTGCTCACCACTGCTCGGAACGAGATCTTGCTGGTTGAGGCTAGGAATACATTATTTGTAATCAAACAATACCAATTAAGTAACAGCTTAGAAGAAGATTTCCTTTCCTTGGACTTCTTTAAAGCAAAAGATATATATGTAAAAAAACCAAAAAAAATCGTGAGAATTTTTGAAGATCTATTGTGGAACGCTAAAATCAAGCAGATATTCCTCGTTGATTTAGTTGGAAAAATCCTATACTCTAAAATTAATGATAAAACTTACGAATGCAAGGATTATATTCCTGAAACGATAAGTTTTTTGACGGCATCGAAAAAAACAAGCGAAAAGGTCTATAATAGACCGTTGTTTAACTCTAGCATTGGAGGTGAGAAGCATCTCACAACGATTTGCGTGAATTTTAACAATTTAGCTCTAATTCTTATTGGAAAAGTTAGTGATTTAAGCGACTTTAACACGATTCAAAATATCTGTCAAGAAATTGTAATTCAACTCAAGTAAGATATATTTTATTATTTTTCAAATAAAAACTGATGCTAAATGCAATACTTTCTTTTTGATTTAGCTTTTGAATAAATTAGTTTATCCATCAAGGAAAATTAAATCCTTCTATCAATTATAAATAATATATTTAAAAGGTTTACGCGAATATTGGCATTAGATTAAAAACATTTTATCAAATTCTATCAATGAGGATAAGATTGTCATGCTTTTTCAAGAAATATCTTTGGAAATGATGATATTTTTAAACCATTTAATGTTGTATATGTCGACTTTTGGATTCGGATTCGCCATAGCTAACGCTTTTATCGGTATTTCCTATATAAAAGATTTGAACGAACTCACGCTAGTTGAAGTCAAGGCGCACAAACTATATGGAAGAATTGGTGGGATTCTCTTCTACACGCTAACAGTCATGTGTATCATTTTTGCCGTTATTCCCCGCTTGAATCCAGAAGATTTTAGTTTTTTTTTTTGATATAGATACTGTTTTTTGGCACACAGGCTTGGGAGGTTTTATTGCATTCGTATTGTTTTCCATAAAAATATATATCGCTAAATTTAAAAAAGATTTGATATACGATAAGGGAAAAATAATCGGACCTATTGGTTTTACAGGATGGGCTCTTGCTTATTTTACATCCAACATCGATTTTTATGTATATCTCCATCCGAATTCAGAAATAACCGTTCCGTTGCTCCTCCCGAATTATTGGATTTCTTTAATAATTTCCTTGTGTTTAGGTGCAGTCTTGTTTGCATCTATTAAAGCCATAAAATTCAGAAAATACGGAACAGCAGACGCCAAATCAAGTTTGCATGGTGTTGCAATGATCTTACATGGTATAACTTTTGGATATGAAGGAAGTGCAAAAGATCTTGTAGGGACTCCAGTTCTGTACAAGTATGTTTTTCCTAAGACTTATGAATTCTTGGAACGATATGCTGAGAAAATTGGTCTTGATTTGGATAAACTAAAGAAATTAAACCTAAACGAGGCTATGGATTTGGCAATGGAAAAATTTGCTGAAATTGGAATGGCAGAAAAAATTAACATCAAATGGTTATCAGATAGGACCTTTACGGTAGAATCAATAAATTGCTCTACGGCAGTGGTACGCTCATATATGAACAGCGATGAGTTAACAAATTCCATTTGTCCCTGGGCCATTTTGGCTGCTTCTATAGTAAATGCTTTAACGGGAAAGGATTTAGAGATCAAACCAAGCGAATTTAATAAGATTGGTGCGAAAAGCGAACTAAAAATAATGGACTGAGAATATAAAAATTCTCTTCCTATCATATTTTTTTTTAAATTATTCATACTCGATTATTCTTGGAAAATATCCCCCCATTTATCATATTGGCTTTTATTTTTTTCATATTTGCTTCCATAAGCATCGAATTTAAATACGAATAATTCAATTCTAAAGATAATAACAAAAGTTATTGCTAACATTATTGTAAAAGGTAAAAAAAAATGAAAATTGTAAAGAAAGAAAAAATGACTGCTTCTGCGTGTAAATGCGGAAGCGCTTGCGTATCTGCAACATGTAAGTGTGGCAGTGCCTGCGTATCTAACACCTGTAAATGCGGAAGCAGTTGTTAGTAGAATTGCTATCCGCTCATTTTTTTTATTTTAATATAATTATTAATTCTCTTGTCTCTTTTTTTTGATAGTTTGTAAACCGATGTTACTATTAGTATCAAGACATTTTAGGAGTATTAAGAAGAGAATTAAATGCAGTGATAGAACAAGCAACTTTATTAATCTTATAAATTGATAAAATAGATGATATTTATTCCATTATGTAAATATTGAATGAAATTTGTAATACGATGCAATACCCTTTTAGATTTAAAACATTAATTATACTATTTCTCTTTTCTTAAAACATTAGTTTAAACCCAAATGACTATTTTAAATCTTAAACTTTAAAAATGAGATACAATTTTTAATTGAAATGGATTTTTAAAAAAAACCTACTTCGAAAAAAGACATTATCCATTTATATAGGATTCCTAATGTCAACTAATTATAGTAAAAAAATATTATAATAGAGGCATGACGAAATGCGAAAGAGAAATAAGAAAATTTTTTCAATATTATTTTTAATGTTTATAACATTTGGAGCTTTATCAATAGATTTTACACGAATAGATCCCTCCGATCATAATGAAGCAGAACACTCTTTAAAAAGTAGTAGTTCTCTCGATTATTTATCAAGAATAATAGATCAAGTACAAATGAATAATAATACGGTTGGAGATCAACATTCACCTTCGATGTGTGCACTTTCTAATGAAACAATTGTTGGGGTATGGACTGATAATAACTCAATAACTGAAGCTAATATTCATGGAGCAGTTTATGATGCAGCTTCAATGAATATTACTTCTGAATTCCAAGTAAATCAATATGCAGGATTCAATGCTTATCCGTCGATTTGTGCTCTCTCTCACGATTTGTTTGCTGTTGCCTGGTATAGTTACTCGGGAATAAATGTGATAGTTTTTAATGCAACATCGGGAACTAATTTTATGGCTGAATTTTGTATAATAGAACATTTATATTGGGATTCAACTTCTCCTTCGATCTGTGCGCTTTCCAATGATAAATTTGCTGTTACCTGGATTTCAAGAGATCTCTTAAGTCCTGATAATAATAGTATTGTGTATACGATGATTTTTGATGCAATCACGGGAACAAATATTACTGCTGAAATACAAGTAAATGAATACATTTATGGGAGGAAATATAATCCTTTGATTACATCTCTAAACAATGACCTGTTTGTCGTGGTATGGGAAAATGAGGTTCCAGAGGGATTCCATTCTAGAATGTTTAATGCGTCTACGGGTCAAAATATAACTTCAGAACTTTTATTGAATAATTCCAATAATAATGAGATTGGAACTTCATCAATCTGTGCACTTTCCGATGAAACATTTTTATTAGCCTGGAATAGTTATTCTCAAGAAGAAGATGACTGGAATTTACATGCAAGTGTCATAAACGCAACTAATGGAAAAAATACGACGGAAGAGTTCAGAATAAATAAATATTCACTTTCAATAAATTCCCCCTCGGATCTCTCGATATGTGCGCTCTCCAATGATGTTGTTGCAATAGTATGGAATAGGGGTTTTTCCACTTACGATGTTGTCAAATTAAGTATTATAAATATTACCAAAGGTGAATTGATCGTCGAAGAATTTCAAGTAAATGATGGTTTAGGGAGCGATATAGATCTTTCAATCTGTACCCTCTCTAATGATTCATTCGCCATAACATGGTCATCTTATTCATCTTATGAAGATGGTTTAGATCTATTTGGCTCGCTTTTTGGCCCTTATAACGATGTACCAAGTGTTGAAATTACATACCCATCTACGACAATGATTTATTCCGATAGAACAGATCTCTATATTGGGGCATCTATTTACGACAGATCTATTCCGGGTTTAGTATCTGCAAAAGTAATGATAGAACCACATAGCAACTACGAACCGTTCAACATATCGATGTATCGATA